>JBDRLO010000022.1:0-2538 GCA_043812935.1 Candidatus Omnitrophota bacterium | reverse complement strand
TTTTGGAATCTTTAGAGTATAGTTCTTGCAGATTTAATTCAGTAGCTACAAATAAAACTCCGTTATTTTTAAGTTTTGTTATTAACCATGGCGGTAATTTTGAAAGTTTATTTCTTAGGATGTTTTTTAATTTTTCGGGCGTTGCTGTAAATATCATGTCATCATTAAGATCTGCGCTTATATTCAAATCTTTTCGAAGTTTTATATATAAATTTTGTAAGGAGCAGAGCATATTTTCTAAATGGTTGAAGTTTTCGGAATAAACTTCAACCATTTTTTCGGCATTTGGTACCGGCAATCCTGAAGTAAGAAGTTGTGTTAAAATAGACCCTTGTGTACTAATATTTGCGAGAACTCTTTCAAAACTACTATCGTTATAAGTTTGTATGATATCCTGTTTTATAAAATTAAATTTTTCTTTATTAGTTCCCCTGGTTGTTGATATTTTGATTGTCCTTTTTTTAAGAATTTCAAACTCTTTTTCAAGTTGAGATATATCTTGTTTTGAAGCTGGGAACTCTGCAGTTTTTTTACCCTTATTAGCTTCTTCTATGAAAAATATATCCTTTTCAGGATCAACGGTTATTTGTAATTTATTATCTACAATCTCCCACTTACTGAAACCCGCTTGTTCAGAAGGGCGGCTTGTTTTGTCCGGCATCTTTGACGGATCTTTATCCGGTATCCCGAGCACGCGTTTTCCCTGCTTTTCTCCCGCGCCTATTCCGCCTGTTTTTAGCCCTTCTGCGGGATCCGTGCTTTTAAATTTTGTGTCAAGATTATCAAATAATTTAGACATCTCGGGATATGAAGATTTAGGATTTATCTTTTTAAGAATGGATGCTTTTATTTCATTAGTAAGATTAGGCTTTCCTAATATAATCTCCAGTATTTCTCTTGTTGCATAAGGATTATTTGCTATTGATTCATACTGTTTCGGGCTAGAGGTATATAAAGCTATGCTTTTGAGCAAACCTGTGTCCTGCATGTTTTCGATTGAGCCGGATGTAAATTCTTTTTTCTCAAGAGGTGTGGCTACTGTTTCTGTATCGGGCAGTGTCCTTTTTTTAGATTTTTTTTGCGGCGCTTGTTTTTTATATTCTTCTATTATTTGCCTGCAGACTTCCCTTATATAAGGAACATCTAAAGGTTCCTCGTCTTTTATCAGATTGTTTAAAACAGGCAGGTAATTTTCTATCTGTTCGTCGGTTAATTTGCTTATCAGTAAAATGTTTCCATAAACTGTTGTGGGGCTTGCATTTAAAAACTTCTGAATTGATGCCAGGCGTCCATCAGTTTTTAATACGGCCTTTAATACGATCAAATACCTCTCCTTAACGCCGCTGTCTGTCTCCCCCGGTTTTATTGCTGTTGTCTTTTTAGCTGTTGTCTTTTTGATTTTTCTTTTGCGTTCGCATACAAGCTTTATTTTATCGGGTGTTGTTTTTAA
Organism: Candidatus Omnitrophota bacterium; assembly: GCA_043812935.1. GTDB lineage: Bacteria > Omnitrophota > Gorgyraeia > Tantalellales > Tantalellaceae > JBDRNE01. The sequence goes on along the minus strand of JBDRLO010000022.1, from coordinate 1,088 downwards.
TTCTTCTGCTAACTTTTCAATCTGCTCTTCGGGCATATTTTCTGTATTAACCATGTAATAGCGCAGGGTGTAGGAACTGATTTTCTTTATTTTCTTTTCGATTATCTCAAGGGCTTTTTGCCTGTCTCCGTTAGTTGCAATCAGCGTTTCTATTGCCGTTTTGTGAATCAGGCCTAAAGTATATTCACCCTCTGTATTTTTCTCGCCTCTTTTTCTACGGCTGCATACGAGTTTTATTTTTTCCGGCGTTGTATTTAATTCTTCTGCTAATTTTGCAAGTTCTTCTTCGGGTAGATTTATTATATCAGGTGCATAACGGCGTATATTCGAGCAACGCCTGCCCTGTATCTTTTTGTTTTTGGCAAATATTTTGTTTGCTTTTTTATTGTCTCCGTTAGCCGCAATCAGCGCCTCTATTACTGCTTTATAGAGTTGGTTTAATTCTGTGTCAGTTCTGGGCTTTAATCCTGATTTTTTGGGGTCACATAAGAGTTTTATTTTCTCCGGTGTTGTTTTTAATTCTTTTGCTAATTTTTTAAGTTGTTTTTCGGGCAGGGTCCTTATATCAGCTGCGTAACGGCGCACGGTAGGGGTACTGTCCCATGCTATATTCTCGTTTTCTGCGAGTATTTTGCCCGCTTTTTCCTTATCCCCGTTAGTTTCAATCAAGGTTTTTATTACCTCTTTGTAAATTTGGTTTAACTCGGTACTGCTCAGTGGTTTGGGTTTTCCGACCCCGGGATTGCATAGAAGTTTTATTTTACCCGGAGTTGTCTTTAAGTCTTTTGCTAATTTTTTGAGTTCTCTTTCGGGCAGGGCCCTTACATTTGCCACATAACGGCCTACTGTAGCCCGGCTGGTCACTTTCATCCTTTTGTTTCCGGCGACTGTTTTAACGGTTGCTTCCCTGTCCCCGCCGGATTTTATTAGAGCCTCTATTACTTTTTTTTGGCTGGTATAGGTATCCCCGCATACAAGGAGAATATCATCAACAGTTACGCCTAAATCTTCCGAGATTTTTTTAATTCTTTCTTCAGGCAGTTCTCTTATTCTTGCCGCATGGCGGCACACTGTAGTAGAGCAGATTT
>JBDRLO010000021.1:0-7355 GCA_043812935.1 Candidatus Omnitrophota bacterium | reverse complement strand
GTAGCCTGAAACGTGCAACGCAACGCAGAATAACCCTTGTTCAAATTCGGGATACGATATATAATTATGCTTTAAATTATGATTTGATGAATAAATTGAAAGGACAGGGGTTGGAATGTTTGATTTAAATAAATTGGGCGATATGGCAAAGATGGCCCGTGATGCTAAACAGATTCATACGGATCAACAAAAAATTCAAAGGGAACAGATTGAACTTTTGCGTAAAATCTCAGCACAGCTTGATTCGGTTTTGGGGTTATTGCGAAAATAGGTTATATGCAGGCGGATAACAGGGGTTGTTTATGATAATAACAAGTCAAAAAAAAATATCAGAAATATTAGATTCAATAAAAAACAGGAATAATGTTTTTTTGATTGGATGTACTTTATGCGCGACTGTATGCAAGACCGGCGGAGAAACAGAAATTAAAAATCTGGCAGAGCTTTTAAAAAAAGCGGGAAAACAGGTTACCGGATGGGCGGTTCTGGATCCAGCATGCAATCTTTTACAGGTAAAAAAGCTTAAACGTGCTAAAACAAAAGAAATAGAATCTTCAGATGTTATCCTGAGTTTGGCTTGCGGCGGTGGAACACAAGCAATAGCTGAAGTTTTGCAAGACAAAAAAGTTTGTCCGGTAAATGATACTCTCTTTCAGGGGGAAGTTACCGAGTTAACATTGAAGAAAGCCCGGTTTGAAGAAAAATGTTCGCTTTGTGGAGAATGCCTATTGGATGAGACAGCCGGGATATGCCCGGTAAGTCTTTGTCCTAAAGGATTAATGAACGGGCCTTGCGGCGGTGTGAAAAATAAAAAATGTGAAGTTAGCGATGAGCTTGATTGTGTCTGGATGCTTATTTATGAACGATTGAAGAAACAAAATGAGCTGGAAAAAATTAAAAAGGTTAGAGGCCCAAAGAATTATAGCCGGATTAAAAAACCACAAAAACATGAATTAAGATGAGCATGGAAAATATCAGGCGGAATATTGAAGAGATTTTTAAAGAGATTCCATCTAATGTTAAACTTGTTGCCGCTGCAAAAACAAGAAGCCCGGAAGAAATTTCAGAAGCAGTTTCCTGCGGAATAAAAGCTATAGGTGAGAATTATGTTCAGGAAGCGGCAAAGGCTTTTGAAGTAATTAAACATTCTGTGGAATGGCATTTTATAGGTTATTTACAAAAGAATAAGATTAAAAAAGCTGTTGAAATATTTGATGTAATAGAAACGGTTGATTCTTTTGAGCTGGCCGCTAGTATTGATGAAAAATGCCGCCAAATAAATAAAATAATGCCGATATTTATTGAAATTAACAGTGGCCGGGAATTGCAAAAGTTTGGTGTGTTACCGGAAAATGCGATAGAATTGATAGAAGCTATATCAAAACTCGATAATATAAGAATAGAAGGTTTGATGACAATGGGGCCTTATACGGGAGACCCTGAAGAAGCGCGGCCTTATTTTACAAAAACAAAAAAACTTTTCGATGAGATCAAAACCAAAAGCTTGCAGGGTGTTGATCTGAAATATTTGTCAATGGGAATGACGAATTCGTACAAAGTTGCAATATCCGAGGGCGCGAACATGGTGCGGATTGGAACAAAGATTTTTGGAGAAAGAAAATAAACCTAATTAAAAAAGCAGGAGATGAATTATGTATGTTAAAGTTCTATTTGATCAAATGGCCAAAAAGGGCCTTCTTTCGGGAAAAGGGTTTTCCTGCCTGGTAGACGGCAAAATTTTATTTGATACCGGGGGTACGTCGGCTGCCCTTGTTGAAAACATGGATCGCATGATGGTTTCAGTGGAAGATCTTGAAGGTGTGGTAATTTCACATGATCATTGGGACCATACGGACGGGTTATGGGAAATTTTGAGAAGAAAAAAAGGGCTTAAAGTATATGTTTGTCCTGAAACCAGTGAAACTTTTATACGGTGTATTGAAGAATTAGGCGGAAAACCTGTTTTAGTTGAATGTCCGACAGAAATTGTTGAAAATATTTTTGTTGTTGGCGGAATGAAAGGGATACATAAAGGAGTTGAGATATCCGAGCAAGTATTGGTTGTAAGAGGAGATAATGGTTTATCGGTTGTGACGGGATGTGCGCATCCCGGTATTGTAAAAGTACTTGAAGTTGTAAAAGACAAGCTGGGTGTGGAAAAAATATACATGGCATTTGGCGGGTTTCATTTGGATGGTTTTGATAAAGCGGCTATTGAAAAAGTTATTGGTGAAGTAAAAGAAATGGGGCTTATTAAAGTAGGCCCGACACATTGTTCCGGAGAAAAGGCGCGCCGTATGTTTAGCGGCCGTTATCATGAAAATTACATAGCTGTTAAAGCCGGGCATATAATACATTTGTAAATCGCGTTGCACGCAGCACGGAACACGCAGCACGTTAAAAAAGGGAACTAACAATTATGGGAAAAGAAATATATGACATTATAATAATTGGCGGGGGGCCGGCTGGATTAACGGCAGGTATTTATGCTTCTCGTGCTAGAATGAAAGTGCTTCTTCTTGAAAGCTATTCTGTTATGGGACAGGCGACCATGACTGATATGATTGAAAATTATCCTGGTGTAATTAAATCATCAGGGTTTGATCTTATAGATGTTTTCAAAAAACAGGCGGAAACATTTGGATTAGAGTGCCGGCCTGGTACTGTTAAAAATATATTTAAGCACGATGGTATCTGGAATATTGAAGATGAAACCGGCACATATCAGACATATTCTATTATCGCGGCAACAGGTGCTTGTTCGAAAAAACTGAATGTTCCGGGTGAAACGGAATTTATTGGCAAGGGTGTTTCGTATTGTGCTACATGCGACGGCGCATTTTTTCGTGACAAAGATATTATTGTTATAGGCGGCGGCGATACTGCGGTTGAAGAAGCTCTTTTTTTAACCAAATTTGGTAAAAAAATAACAATTGTACATCGGAGAAACGCCTTGAGGGCCGCGAAAATATTACAGGAACGCGCTTTTGACGATAAAAAAATAGAATTTTTATGGCAGTCAACAATAAAAACAATAAACGGAAGTAAACAAGTTGAAAGTGTGAGTGTGGAAAACCTTGAAACTGGAAAAATAGAGAATGTTTTGTGTAAAGGTGTTTTTGTATTTGTAGGATGGCAGCCGAATACTAAATTTTTAAAAGAAACGATTAAATTGGATGAAAAAGGCGGCATTCTTACAGATGACGCTATGAACACCTCAGAGAAAGGAATCTTTGCGGCAGGAGATTGCCGTAAAAAACTGCTTCATCAGGTAGTGACTGCGTGCGGGGATGGAGCTGTGGCCGCTTATAGTGCCGGTCAATATGTTGATGAGCTTAAGGGAATTGTCTATAAATAAAGAGCTTATATTGTACATGGTATGTCGTATATCGCATGTCGATTTAAAACTTTTAGAACGATATAGACAAAGCCGTTAACCAATTAACCTGCTGCAATGGGTAACGTGGATTAACTTAATGGACAGGCACAGGGGCCATGTACCACACAGGGTACATGACAAGCTCTGTCCCTACACCAACAAATCGGCAAATCGGCAAACGGGTCAACCGGCAAATCGGCAAACGGGTCAACCGGCAAACCGGTAAACGGGTTAACCGGCAAACCGGTAAACGGGTCAACCGGCAAACCGGTAAACGGGTCAACCGGCAAACCGGCAAACGGGTCAACCGGCAAATCGGCAAACGGGTCAATCGGCAAATCGGCAAAAGGGTCAATCGGCAAATCGGTAAACGGGTTAACCGGCAAACCGGTAAACGGGTTAACCGGCAAATCGGTAAATGGGTCAACCGGCAAATCGGCAAACGGGTCAATCGGCAAATCGGCAAACGGGTCAACCGGCAAATCGGCAAACGGGTCAACCGGCAAACCGGCAAACGGGTTAACCGGCAAATCGGTAAATGGGTCAATCGGCAAATCGGCAAACGGGTTAACCGGCAAACCGGTCAACCGGCTAACCAACCACAAGGAGGATATATGCGTTCGGATCAGATGAAAAAAGGCCTTGAGAGAACGCCGCATCGGGCGCTTTTAAAGGCATTATCGTATACAAACGAAGAGTTGGATAGGCCCATAATCGGAGTTGCAAATTCCGCGAATGAATTGATTCCCGGCCATATTCATTTAAAAGACATCGCGGCTGCTGTCAAAAGCGGAATAAGAATTGCCGGTGGTACTCCTATGGAGTTTAATACAATAGGTGTTTGTGATGGGATTGCCATGGGTCATTCCGGGATGAAGTATTCACTCCCATCACGCGAAATTATTGCGGATTCAATTGAAATTATGGCGACAGCATATCCTTTTGACGGACTTGTGTGTATTTGTGATTGTGATAAAATTGTTCCCGGAATGATGATGGCTATGCTCAGATTAAATATTCCCGCGATTTTGATAAGTGGTGGTCCCATGTTTGCAGGTAACATTAGAAAACAGCAAGTTGATTTAATCACGGTTTTTGAAGGTGTAGGTAAGCGTATATCAAACAAAATTACGCAGATTGAGCTTGAAGAGCTTGAAAATGAAGCGTGTCCCGGATGCGGTTCATGTTCGGGGATGTTTACTGCCAATTCAATGAACTGTTTAAGTGAAGCATTAGGGCTGGCGCTTCCCGGTAATGGTACTATTCCTGCTCCGACTGCGAAAAGACTGAGGTTGGCAAAACAAACCGGCATGAAAATTATGGAACTTGTAGTTAAGGATATTAAACCGAGGGATATTGTTAGTCAAAAATCTATTGAAAACGCGATTACGGTTGAAATGGCTCTTGGCAGTTCAACAAATACAGTTCTTCATTTACCGGCAATTGCGAATGAAGCCGGCATAAAACTTGATCTTAATATGTTTAATAAAATAAGCGAACGGACTCCGAATTTGTGCCGCATATCTCCGGCAGGAGAACAGCATATGGAGGATTTGAATGCTGCTGGCGGGATTTCCGCGGTAATGGCTGAACTTAGTAAAAAGAAACTGATGCACATGGATATCCGTACGGTAACCGGACTTACCGTAAAAGAAAATATCCATGGCGCGGAAATCCTTGATACTGAAGTAATTAAACCCGTTGACGCGCCGTATTCAAAAGACGGCGGATTAAGTGTGCTTTTTGGTAATCTTGCGCCTGACGGTGCTGTGGTAAAAAAATCGGCTGTTGCTGAGTCCATGCTTCGGCATGAAGGGCCGGCGCGGGTTTATAATTCAGAAGAAGAAGCAATGAAAGCAATAATGAACAAAAAGATCAAAAAAGGGGATGTGGTAGTTATCCGGTATGAAGGTCCGAAAGGCGGGCCCGGAATGCGTGAAATGCTGGGACCCACATCGGCTATTGTGGGAGAAGGGTTAGGCGAATCAGTTGCGCTTATTACTGACGGACGTTTTTCCGGTGGTACACGCGGCGCGGCAATCGGACATATTTCTCCGGAAGCGCAGGAAGGCGGGCCAATTGCCGCTATTAAAGAAGGCGACAGAATACGCATTGATATTCCGAACAAGTCGTTAGAACTTTTAGTTAGTGAAGATGAAATAGCCGAAAGAATGAAATCATGGAAGGCGCCTGAACTGAAAGTGAAACACGGATATTTGCACAGATACGCAGAAAGAGTAACTTCAGCTTCAACCGGAGCGGTGGTTAGTTAACGGTTCCTCTATGCAGTCCGTTTGCATCTTTGCTCCCTTCGACAAGTTCCTCTCGACTTCGCTCGAGACGGGCAGGACAAGCAGGATTATTATTTGACTTTGTCAAATAATGGTTATCAGGTGTACCGGTTGGTCCGTTTGCCGGTTTGTCAGTGTAGGGGCGGGGTTGCCCCGCCCTAATTTAAGGACAACCCCCGCATGTTATTCGGGGGTGCGGTTATAAAAGGAAAAATACAATCATGGAAATATATAAATTCTGTCCGATGTGCAAAAAAACTTTGAAAAAAAATTTTGTAGATGGACTTAATAGGTTTAGGTGTGCAGGTTGCGGGTGGGTGGATTACCGTAACCCAGTACCGGTTGCCGCTTGTCTTGTGGCAAATAGGAAAAAAGAATTGCTTTTAATTAAAAGAAGTATTGCTCCCTGCAGCGGACATTGGGCGTTGCCGGGCGGGTACATTGAATTAAACGAAACTCCAGAAAAAGCAGGGACACGTGAACTTTTTGAGGAAACAGGACTAAAAGGTAAGCCCGGCAGGCTTGTCGGGGTAGAACTTCAAAAAAGCAAAATATATGGTTTTGTTTTGGTCGTGGGTGTGGAATTTGCAACAAAAAATTATAAACTTATACCCGGGGACGATGCAAGCGATGCAAAATTTATTTCGTTAAAAAAACTTCCCAAAATTCCTTTTCTGAGTCACCGTAAGCTTATTGCAACGTACATGAAGGACAGTTTAATAATTAAGTAGAAAAAATTTGACTTTTTATCAATAACAAGTAAACTTACAACTGACCGTGAAAATTGCTATGTTTTGCTAAAAATAACTTTACTTTGATGGGAAATATGGTATTATTGAAAGGTAAAGTTAGTTTTTTTTGGAGGTAATTACAAATGAAATACATGAAATGCAGTTTACCAGTTATAATACTTAAAGAAGGTAAGAATTTTATTGCCTATACGCCGGCATTGGATATATCTACTTCTGCGACAACCGTTAATAAGGCGAAAAAAAGATTTGAAGAATTAGTACATATTTTTTTTGAAGAACTCGAAGAAATGGGAACAACAGAGGAAGTTTTAGCTAATTGTGGTTGGATTAAAAGTCGAAAAAATAAAAAGCAAGTGTGGCAGTCACCACGCTTTATTACTGAAATGGACGAAACTTTCAAAATTCCATGTCCCGCTTAAATCCGATTCATTACAAGAAGTTTGAGAAATTTTTAGAATATGTTGGTTGTACTTTTAAAAGGCAACGGGGCGATCATCGAATTTGGAGCCGTGGGGATTTGAAAAGACCGATAGTTATTCCTGCCATAAAAGAAATCCCAGTCTTCATTCTTACGAATAATTTAAGGGTATTACGTTTTAGTAGGGAAGAATATTTAGAAATTTTAAAAGAAGTTTTATGAACTATACGTGTATTATCTGTATAGAGTATAAAGTGTAAAACACGTCAAATATTATTTATCTGCGAAAAAAATTCCTCAAAGTTTTTGCCTACAGTGTACATTTTAATCTAACGATAAAATCAGAAGTCTACGCGCCTAGTGCGCTTTTTTGGTTGTGTTAGGCTTGCAATTGTAAACTTAAAATGGTAACATTGTTTACAATATGGATAATGTAAATGAAACGATAAGTCTTATTCGGTCTATGCCGGTTAGAGATCTCGTAAGTTTAGGGGATTGTTTCCGGAAAAAATGTG
>JBDRLO010000020.1:0-23563 GCA_043812935.1 Candidatus Omnitrophota bacterium | reverse complement strand
CTGTATCATACGTCAGTGTTTTGGTCAACGCTCCGTTTGCTTGGTATTCGTATTTCGTTAAAGTTAAAAGTCCTTCCGCAAGGTCATAGCTTCGCGTTTCAGTTACTTTCTCTTGGTTCATTTGACCGGTATATGTTGTTTCTGACAGTTTCCTGTCTTCTGTATCATACGTCAGCGTTTTGGTCAACGCTCCGTTTGCTTGGTATTCGTATTTCGTTAAAGTTAAAAGTCCTCCCGCAAGGTCATAACTTTGCGTTTCAGTTACTTTCTCTTGGTTCATTTGACCGGCATATGTTGTTTCTGACAGTTTCCTGTCTCCTGTATCATACGTCAGTGTTTTACTTAATGCTCCGTTTGCTGAATATTCATATTTTGTGGTAGTTATAAGCTCTCCGGCAAGGTCATAGCTTTGCGTTTCAGTTACTTTCTCTTGGTTCATTTGACCGGTGTATGTTGTCTCGGACAGTTTCTTGTTTCCTGCATTATACGTCAGCGTTTTACTTAATGCTCCGTTTGCTTGGTATTCGTATTTCGTTAAAGTTAAAAGTCCTCCCGCAAGGTCATAACTTCGCGTTTCAGTTACTTTCTCTTGGTTCATTTGACCGGCATATGTTGTTTCTGACAGTTTCCTGTCTCCTGTATCATACGTCAGCGTTTTGTTTAACGCTCCGTTTGCTTGGTATTCGTATTTCGTTAAAGTTAAAAGTCTTCCCGCAAGGTCATAGCTTTTTGTTTCAGTTACTTTCTCTTGATTCATTTGACCAGTGTATGTTGTTTCGGACAACTTTGTGTCTCCAGTGTCATACGTTACTGTTTGATTTAATGCTCCATTTGCTGAATATTCGTATTTCGTTAAAGTTAAAAGTCCTCCCGCAAGGTCATAGCTTTTTGTTTCAGTTACTTTCTCTTGATTCATTTGACCGGCATATGTTGTTTCGGACAGTTTCCTGTCTTCTGTATCATACGTTACTGTTCTATTTAATGCTCCGCTTGCTAAATATTCATATTTTGTTAATGTTAAAAGTCCTTCCGCAAGGTCATAGCTTTTTGTTTCAGTTACTTTCTCCCGGTTCATTTCGCCGGCATATGTTGTCTCGGACAGTTTCTTGTCTTCGGTATCATACGTCAGCGTTTTGTTTAATGCTCCGCTTGCTAAATATTCATATTTTGTGGTAGTTATAAGCTCTCCGGCAAGATCGTAATTTTTAATCTCTTCAACCGATTCATAGTCTTCTATGCCCGCATATATGGTTTCCGATAACTTTATACTTTCAGGTGTTTTATTAACCGCTTTTTTCAGAACACCTGCACTGTCATATTCATAGCTTGTAGTGCTTAAAATCATACCTGTTTTATCAAAATGTCTTACCAAAGAAGCCTTTCCCGGGGTTTGTATATTGTCATATATTGTTTCAAAAATCTTTGTATTACCTGCATCAACTGTTGTGCTTTTTTCAAGAATATCCATATCATTATGCTCAAACAATGTAGTGGTTAGCATGTTTCCCTGAAGATCATAATTTTTAGTTATTGATCTCTTTTCCAAATTTTCATGCCCCTCATAGACCGTTTGGGAAACCATTGCGCCAACGGAGTTATATGTTGTTGTCATTTGAAGAACGCCGTTTGCGTCATAGTTATATAACGTTTCTCCCAAAACTTCTCCATTCAAATCATAACTCATCACGCTCTCAGCCTTTTCCTGTCCCTCTATTCCTCCATATGTCATACAGGCCACTAAAGCACTTTTCTCAATAGCGGCTATATCTGCAGCACCTGGGATCTGATACGTATTAACTTTCCTTAGAGCTTTCTCTTCATAAATATATTGCGTTTTTGTCGTAACCACACCTGTCTGGGAATTAAAACCAAAAGAAAACATTATGTCTTCCTGGTTTTCCAAACCGGAATAATATGTTTCTGACTTTTTCTTTGCACAGGTTAAATCCTGCGGATTAGATACCCCCACATATCTTGTCATTTTATCAAGTGTGTATTTATTGCCATCTCCACAAAAAGACAGATTATTGACATTTTTTTCAAGATCATATTCATAAACATTCACTCCTCCAAGAGTAACTCCATCGGCACCATAATCATATGAACGTTTAATAATCTCATGCCCCTTTACCCCACTAAACTCACTCGTACGCTGTAAAATCTCTACGCTATTATTTATCCGATATGTGTCTATTTTCGTCAAACATCTTCTGTCATTCCAGGTGTAATTAGACCGTTCAATGGGCTCATATTTCTGTTCCCCGGTAATCCTGGAATAGCCCGACAGAACATAATCTATAACTTCCTTATCTTTTTCGCCGGTGTATATTGTTTCCACTGTCAATAAATCTCTACAAGCCGCATCGTTGCTTCTAAAATCAGACAAAACGTCATTCCAATTTTCTCCTTGTATATTGTACGTCCTTACAGATTTTAATGCTTTCCCCCCATTATTCGCATAGTCGTAGCAATTAAGTTTTCTAAATAATCCATTCTTATCCTTTTCGCTCAAAGCATAAACTATTCTATCCTCGTCGTCTTTTGTTTCGTATACAGTTTCTTTAATTAATTTAGAGTTATTTTTTACTTCGTTTTTCCATGTTTGGTTTTCTTGCTCCATATATTTTTTTAAATCTACATTATTATATTTCTCGAAAATCAACGAGACATCATAGGTCTTTGCCTCTTTGAGAATCTTTCCGTCGCCACTGTAATCATAGATAGAAATCTCCGTTGCTTTTCCATTTATAAACTCAGAAAGGCTATAATCGATTTTATCCTTTCCATCTATTTCGCAATAAACAACCTCTCTTAATTTAAGTTCATCACATAAATCGCCATACTCCTCTTCAATAAAACTACCTAGTACCTTTTCTTCTCCTTTTTCAGAGATTTCCTCAAGTTTTCCGCTTGTCCATTGTGAGGCATCCATATCTCTTATATCGTAAGAAACCATTCTTTCTAGTGACTGTGCATCCTCCCGATAACTGTATACTGATATCTGCTGGGCTTGATCTTTGTTATCAAAATCGCTTAAGGTATACTTGATAGATTGTCCAGAATGACCTGTGGAAACGCGACGTTTTAACGGCATGGTTTCATCTAAGGACTCACTGCGGGAACGATTATCTAAAAAATACACAAGATTCTCTTCTACCATGTTTTTCGTTTGAATAATTTGTTCATGTTTTCGCTGTGCATTCTGCAAATAGACTGGAGACATACGACTGGCCTGATCAAGATCTCTTTTTTTAGTTAAAATGCTTTTGCCCTGCGAGTAATCATAGCGATACCCTGTCCTGTCAGCGGAAAACGCGATCTGTTCAAATAAAAACACAAAAATCACAAAGCAACTTAGAATTTTGAATATTTTATTATATTTAATACTTTTCATGTTTACACCCTAAGTTTTGCTCGCCACTTTTTCCAAAGCTTTTCCACAAAAACGCAAAGAATCATAAAAATTACAAGAATTTTCGTAACAATATCTCCATAACGAGAATAAAATGTTATTTGTCGAACACTAAATGCTTCCGCTATCAGAAAAGTTGAACAATTTGAAGGCAATCTTTGCACAATTTTGCCAAACGGATTAATAATTTGAGTAATTCCTGTCTGGGTAGTTCGTGCCAAATACCTCATACTTTCAGCTGCCCTTGCTCTTGAAAAAAACGAGGCATATCTTTTGAACCAGGAATAGTCAAGATCCGTATTGCTGGACAACGAAACAAAATATTCCGCACCATTGGACACATACTCCCTGAATATTTTCTCATCAATCTCTTCCCAACACAGAGTTATTCCCATATTGTCAAGATAGAGCTTTCCATGGTTATCTTTAGAGGAAATATTTTCATTAAATATGGTCGGTTCTTGTGAATAATAAATGTCCTCCAGTTCACCGTCTCTTCCGAAAACAAGAGCGCTATTGTAATCGTGCTGTTCTTTATCCTGCTCAGTTAATAACGAACCTATAATGAAAAAAGCTTTTGTTTTTTTTATTTCGTCGATGACTGGCTCCATCTTTTTAGGAAATTCTTTCATAACATCTATTGGGAAAGTAAATTCAGGCCAAACAACAAGATCTGCCTCGGATCCTCGAACCTCCTCACTTAAGCCAATATACCGGTCTATCCTTTTATCCAATCTTTCTTTATAGCCAAATATGGACCCCCTAGGAACATCTCCCTGGATAAGAGCAACCTTTTTAGCCTTTTTCGGATTATGCAGAAAAACAGGGTCACCTATCATTGAAAAAATGTGTGAGAATAAAAAAATCGACAACAGTAAACTTGCCATCATTAACGACACTCGGTCTCTTTTTACTATGTATTGCGCAAGAACGGAATTAAACAAGATAATCAACAAAGTAAGACCAATACTTCCTATAGACCAGATTAGCGGAGTTGAAGTAGGAAACAAAATTCCTATGTCAAAAGTGCTAATCACGAGTGATCTGAAATCCAACACATATATGAGCAGAATCCAAACAATAGAAGGAATAAACATTGAAAAACAGGTACTTTTGACCCATTTTAGAAGTTTGTTACTAACAATCAGAAAAGCCGAAACGAAAATTGTAACAATTGCAACCCCGATTAGATAAACACGCAAATCATAAGCGATAATCGGAAATAAAACACAACAGGCCGGTATACCTGCAAAACAAATTAAATGGACACTTTTTATTTGAGTCTTTGAGTACAGCAGACACAATATTGGAACAAGAAATACAAAAACCAAGTAATTGCTAATTACATAGGGACTACATATTAAAATCGCAGGTATAACATATTTTTTTATATCCATCCCAATTCCAATCATTATATTAATCAGCTGATGAAGTCCTTGACGCACTATATATTATATAAAGTCTACCATACGATACGTTTTTTCTAAATATTTATCAACTTAACGCGGGAGTTGGTGCTACTATCAGAGAAAACTGGACCAAAAATCTATAAAACTACAGCTCAGAAACTCCCATTTTTCTAATGCTATGCTGTTTTATCTTTTCCGGGAGACTCTTTCAGAAAAATATATTAAATTAGACAAAATCGGAACTATTTGTTTTTAAAAACACTCATTTCGGACATTCCTCGTTTAACATATTCTATTTTCTTTAGCCTACCCGATACATATATCCTCTTTAACCTTACCCGTGAATGAATATTTAGCAACTATTGTATCTATTCTACTTTCATTTGTCCTCCCTCACAGATGACATTGCTTTTCATAGAGATCGTTATTATTTCACATATGTCATATATCTTGGCTGTACACACCTGGCGCACCAGCATATATTATGTTGCGCTTTTGATGTATTGTCAATAAATTTTATATATTGCTATAAATTTATGGGTTTTCCAGAGAGACCGACCTTTGGCGAATTAAATGGCAACTGTTAAATATCTCCCCTTTGTTAGAGATATAGGAATAAGAAGCTATTGATTGGTTGCAACTAGGGAGAGTTTTTTGGAGCGAGACCAACCTTTTAGTTCGTGTTCGCGTTTGAGGGCGGAGGTCTTGTCGGAATATTCTTCGGTGTGGATCATTTTGACCGGCGTACGACCTCGTGTGTATTTGCTGGCTTTGCCTTTATTGTGGCGTTCTAACCTTTCCGTAAGGTTTTTAGTTACGCCTACATACAGAGTCTTGTCTCGACATTCAAGAATATATACATACCACATAGGTTAATTATACCACTTTTTTAAAAGTGGTAACCCTTCAGGCAAGATTTTTTTCCTGTGCATTAAAAACCCTGAATAAGATCTTATATCCTATTCAGAGTTTCATCGCGAACCCCTTCGTCTCGCTATAATGCTTCCTATTCGTCGCATTTCTTTACATTCGCTCAGTATCAGTTATCGCGTCCGCGAACTTATTTAATTGGCCCTTCGTCGGGAATTTTCTTTCTGGAAAATTCTTCTCCTCAGGACCAGTTATCGCGCCCGCGAACTTATTTAATTGGCCCTTCGTCGGGAATTTTCTTTCTGGAAAATTCCCTCCTCAGGACCAGTTATAAAAAAAGGCAGGGGTTGTTCCCCTGCCTTTTTTTATAACTGGTGAGCCGCCTTGGACTCGAACCAAGCACCCACGCCTTAAAAGGGCGTTGCTCTACCGGATGAGCTAGCGGCCCGTTATCACTGCATTATTTCTTTTTCTTTCTCAGATAAAACGGTTTCCAGTTTTTTTATGTATTCATCTGTAAGTTTCTGAACTCTCTCTTTTGTCAGAAACTTATCATCTTCTGTCATGCTGTTATTCTTTTCAAGTTTTGCGGCTTCATCATTCGCATGATGCCGTGTATTGCGTATCGAAACTTTGCCTTCTTCTACTATGCGGTGAAGTACTTTTACAAGTTCTTCTCTTCTTTCCTTAGTAAGCTGCGGCATTGAAAGCCGTATTACTTTACCATCGTTTACCGGCGTTATACCTATATCCGAAGTTAAAATAGCTTTTTCTATAAAACTCATTGCACCTTTGTCCCAGGCTTGTATAACTATAAGTCTTGGCTCCGGCACAGTAATATTAGCAAGCTGCTTCAAGGGAGTCTTTGTGCCGTAATAATCCACCTTAACAGCTTCTACAAGGCTTGGATGCGCTCTTCCCGTGCGTATTGTTAAAAACTGTTTTTTAACGGATTCCAGAGCTGTTTTCATTTTAAATTCAGAATCCTTTACAACTCTGTCAATTTCAGTTTGAACCATAAAGACCTCCTTAATTAATAATAGTCCCGATTTTTTGGCCTTTTACCGCACGCTGAATATTGCCTTTTTCTTTCATACTGAAAACAACTATCGGTAGTTTATTGTCCATACAAAGACTAATTGCTGTGGCATCCATGACTTTCAGCTTTTTTTTCAAAACATCTATATATTCTAATTTTTCAAATTTTTCCGCGTCTTTGTGCTTTACAGGGTCTTTTGAATATACCCCGTCTACTTTAGTTGCTTTCATTATCATATCCGCGTCTATTTCTATCGCTCTAAGCGCGGCAGCTGTATCAGTTGTAAAATAAGGATTTCCTGTGCCGCAGACAAATATTACAACTCGTCTTTTTTCTAAATGCCTTACGGCTCTGCGCCTAATATATATGGTTCGGCTAACTCACACATTTCAATAGCTGTCAAAACCCTTGTATCTATACCTACTTTTTCTAAAGCGTCCTGAAGCGCAAGCCCGTTCAGCATTGTCGCAAGCATGCCCATATAATCCGCTGTTGACCTGTCCATTCCTTTACTTGCGGCTGTCAAACCTCTAAAAATGTTTCCGCCGCCTATTACTACCGCTATTTCCACACCGCTGGTATTAACTTCTTTTATCTCTTCCGAAATAGAAGCAAGCACTTCGGGATCTACACCATACCCAAGTTTACCCATAAGTGCTTCACCGCTTATTTTTAAAACAACTCTCCGGGCTTTTCCCTGTTTTTTCGGCATAATCTCCAAAACGGATTTTTGTCACTTCTTGCACTTATTATCTATAATCTGAATAATGCGATTAATGCGCATTTACGCTTACAGAAACGAACATGTGTGTTCCATATAAATACGCGTATCGAACTTATTAATACTCTTCGCCTACTTCAAACCGCGTAAACCGTTTTACAACGATATTTTCTCCAAGTTTCGCGATTAGCTGTGTTAACAGTTCGTTTATTTTCAAATTAGGATCTTTTATAAAAGGTTGTTCTAATAAACAAACTTCCGAAAAATATTTATCCAGTTTACCATCAACGATTTTTTCCGTTACGTTAGCAGGTTTATCTTTAATCTGGCTGCGGAATATTTCTTTTTCTTTTTCAATAGCGTTTGCCGGAACTTCTTCTCGTGAAACATATAAAGGGTTTGCCGCGGCAACCTGCATTGCTAATTCTTTTGTGATTTTTCTGAACTCACTGTTTCTTGCTACAAAATCCGTTTCACAGTTTACTTCCAAAAGAACACCGATTCTGTTACCGGTATGAATATAGCTTTCGACAAGTCCTTGACCCGCAATTCTGGAAGCTTTTTTTGCCGCTTTTGCTATGCCTTTTTTTCGCAATACTTCTACGGCTTTTTCTATGTCTCCATTCGCTTCTTTTAAAGCCGCTTTACATTCCATCATACCAGCGGACGTTTTAAACCGCAACTTTTTTACTGCATCAAGAATACTCATTTCATCTCTCCTATCCATTATTAAAATATGTTATTTCGTTTTTTATTCTGCCTTATCGTCAAGCTTAATGTCGCCTTCTAAAACTTCTTCTACTTTCGGCTGCCCGGCTGCTGTTTCTTCTTTTTTTTCCGGTGCTGCTTCTGCTGTCCGCGATTGTTCTTCCGGCATCGCTTGAGTTTCTTTTATTTCTTTTTCTTTTTCCGCAGGCTCAGAAGACACTTCAGCGGATTTTTCAGTTTTCTTTATTACACCCTTTTTGCCTGTTTCTACGGCGTTTGCCAAAGTTGACACTATATACTTTATCGCCCGGATTGCATCATCGTTTCCCGGTATTGGAAATTCTATTAAGTCGGGGTTGCAATTAGTGTCTATCAAAGCTATTACCGGTATACCAATTTTACGAGCCTCTTTAATGGCTATGTCTTCGGCTTCAGCGTCTATAACAATAAGGCAATGCGGAAGTTCTGTCATATTCCGAATGCCCTCAAGATTTTTTAATAATTTGTTTTCTTCTTTATCCCGCTGCGATTTCTCTTTTTTGGACAAAGAATCGTAGATACCGCTTTCTTTCATTTCCTGAATTTGGTTCAGTTTTTCAACGCTTCTTCGGATAGTTGTAAAATTCGTAAGGCACCCTCCAAGCCATCTTTCGTTAACAAAAAACATACCGCATCTTAATGCCTCATCTTTAATAATTTGTTTGGCCTGTTTTTTTGTGCCTGCAAAAAGAACTGTTTTGCCGTTAGCTACTAACTCTGTTAAAAAATTCTCAGCTGTTTGGAGAGCTTCTTCGGTTTTTTTCAGGTCAATTATATATATACCGCTTTTTTCCCCGAAAATAAACTTTTCCATTTTCGGGTTCCATTTGTTGGTTTGATGCCCAAAATGCACACCATTTTCCAAAAGTTCCTTGATTACCTTTGATCTCATTGCCATAGTTCTTTCCTCCTGCTTCAGCACTTTTTTCGCATATTGCATGATTAAAAATTTCTTGACACAAGAAATCATCACACGCGAAAGCAGAGCTGTCTTTAAAGTTAAATACAATTACTGAACGATTATTATATAAAAAATAACAATAAATGCAAGCAAAATATATAAAAACCGCTAAATCTTTTATTTGACAAGCTTTTTAAAAGCCGCTTTTTTGATTAAACAGTCTTTCTATTGTGAACCCTTATTCCTTATTATTTTTCCTGTTCCGCAAACTGCATCTCGTAAAGTCTTTTATATAAAGGGTTTTTAAGTAAAAGCTCGTCGTGCGTCCCTATTGCGGCTATTTGCCCTTTATCAATAACAACTATTTTATCAGCATGTTTTATTGTACTTAATCTGTGTGCTATTACAATAACCGTACGCCCCTGCATCAAATTGTTAATTGCGTCCTGAACAAGTTTTTCACTTTCTGTGTCCAACTGGGAAGTTGCTTCGTCAAATATCAAAATAGGCGGATTTTTATAAACAGCTCTTGCTATGGCTATTCTTTGGCGCTGCCCGCCTGATATTTTGAGGCCCCTTTCTCCAATAACTGTGTTATATCCTTCAGGAAAATCTTTAATAAACATATGCGCGTTCGCAGCTTTTGCCACGCGAATAAGCTGCTCTTCGTCTATTTCTTCATGACCGTAACTTATATTTGCGCGTACTGTATCATTAAAAAGAAGCGTTTCCTGAGTAACAAAACCTATTTTTTCACGTAACGATTTTATGCTAATATCTTTTAGCTTTATTCCGTCAATATAAATCTCTCCTGAATCCGGGTCATAAAACCTTGGGATAAGGTTCACTAAGGTACTTTTGCCTCCGCCTGAAGGCCCTACTAAAGCAATAATCCTGCCTTTGTCTATTGTCAGATCAATCCCCTTCAACACTGTTTCTTTTTCTTTATCATAGGTAAAAGACACATTTTTAAACACAATATTATCCCTAAAAGATTCAAATAAAACCGGATTTTCTTTCTCCTGTATTGTAACGGGTTCATCCCAAAGATTAAATATACGTTCTGCTGCTGCAAGCGCCTGCTGATTAATACCGTATACATTACTTAATTTTTTCACAGGTTTCATCATAGAAAAAATGGCTGCTATAAAAGTCGAAAAAACACCTACTGACAATGTTCCGCTAACAATGTCTTTACCTGCCATCCAAAGTATTACAGCAACACATGCTATTCCCATACATTCAGTCATAGGGCTTACTATTTTTATTCTCTTAACAGACTTCATATTTAATCGGTAAAAACTATAATTATGCGCTTTAAACCGTTTCCATTCATAATCCTGCATACAAAATGATTTTACCAGCTTAATTCCGGCTATGGTTTCAAGAAGCATATTATTAATATCGCCTACTTTTTCCTGTGAAGTTTTACTAATTTTCCGCAGCTTTTTACCGATTTTAACCACCGGATACAATATCATTGGAAACAGTATTAAACTTATAAAAATAAGCTTCCAGGAAACTCCTAAATATATAGCCCCTGCCAACACCGCCGTATAGCAAATAATCTGTATAGGCTGGTAAAAGGTATCGGCCAACCCGCTGCTTATGGCATCCCGGATAACATCCGCGTCATAAGTAATCCGTGACATTAACTGTCCGGTAGGATTCCGGCTGTAAAAATCCATTGAAAGGTCCTGCAATTTCTTGTAAGTTGAGTTTTTTACGTCACGTATAACCCGTTGGCTTACATCTGTCATTAAATAGTTCTGAAAAAATTCAAAAATACCTTTTAGCGCGAACATTATAACAACTAAAATGGTTAACATATTCAGGAGTTTTAACGGAGGCATTTCATTTATCGCAACTACAATATTGGTAAGCATTTGCGGGGCATGAACACTTGACGGGATTACAATTTGTTTACCGGTTATAACTTTATCAACTAGCGGTATAATAAGCCCCAGCGGCGAAGCGCTAAAAAGTGTGGATAATACCATACAGATAACCGCCATTATAAAAACACGGCTGTGCGGCAGTATAAGCTTAATAAATCTGATATATCTTTTCATATTTATCCTATAATTGCAATATTTTATGTTTAAAATATTGGTCAATTCTAGCATAGATAAGTAGGGTTGTCGAGCGATTTAGATATATGCTTCACATTACCCGATTAACTGCCCCACTGATCAACCATAAAACTTGCCCTCGTAATACAATAGTGATATAATCTCTCGAAAGGTTGGCGAGTTATATATCTTTAACAGCTTTCAGACTGGAGAATTATTTATGGACAAACTGCGTGTAGCTGTAATAGGCGCGGGGCATCTTGGAACTTTTCACACCAAAGTTTATGCTTCATTAGCTCATAAATCAAATATCTTTTTGGTTGGCGTTTGCGATGTCCGAAAAACGTCGCAAAAGAAGTTGCGCGCAAATATAGCACCGATTACTTTACCGACTATCACGAGCTTCTTGATAAAGTTGATGCTGTCAGCATTGTAGTCCCGACCAGTGCGCATTATACTGTGGCAAAAGATTTCCTGGCCGCCGGTGTTGACGTTTTAATTGAAAAACCTTTAACTAAAACACTGGAAGAAGCCGAAGAATTAGTCGCGCTTGCTAAAAGAAAAAAGCTTATAATGCAGGTCGGTCATATTGAACGGTTTAATTCAGCGATAAGAGCCGTAGAACCATTACTTGTTAAACCCAAATTTATTGAATGTCAACGGCTTGGTTCAATTAAACGAAAAAAACGAATTAAAGATGTCGGCGTGGTCCTGGATCTTATGATCCACGACATTGATATAATTCTTGGCCTGGTAAATTCTAAAGTGAAAAAAATAGAAGCTGTCGGAATCAGCACTGTTTCTGACCATGAAGATCTGGCAAATGTTCGGCTCACGTTTCAAAACAACATAATAGCTGACATAACGGCGAGCCGAATAACACAAGAAGAAACGCGTAAAATAAGAATTTTTCAGGAAGAATCTTACATATTGTTAGATTTCATGCATCAGGAAGCATTCCGGTTTAACCGCAGCGGAGAAAAAGTTTATAAAGAAAAAATTCGAATCAAAAAGAAAGAACCTTTAAAAGTTGAACTTAAAGCGTTCATTAATTCTGTACGCACACGAAAAAAACCCATTGTTTCCGGCGTTGAAGGAAAACAAGCGCTTGAAGTCGCGCTTGCAATATTGGAAAAAATCAACAGCAACTAATTACAATTTAATAAATTAACCCAAACGCAATAGTTTCATATGAAACATAATATTCTTATCATTGCCGGTGAACCTTCCGGTGACATCCGAGCCGGCGAATTATTAAAAGAATTGAAAAAACTAATTCCCGATACGCTGCTTTGGGGCATTGGCGGCGATTCTATGCAAAAACAAGGCGTTGAGCTTATCGAACATATAAAAAATCTTTCCATGATAGGAGTTTGGGAAGTTATAAAAAACCTTTCAAAAATCCACCATCATTACAACAGCTTAACTGCCGTAATAAAAAAAAGGAAACCTTCTTTAGCAATACTGATCGATTATCCCGGATTTAATTTGCGCATAGCAAAGTTTTTGAAAGAACAAAAAATACCTGTTATATATTACATTATCCCCCAAGTATGGGCATGGGGTACAGGAAGAGTAAAACAACTAAGAAAACATGTTGATACATCTCTTGTCTTGTTTGATTTTGAAAAAAGTTTTTTATCTAAATATAACGTGAATTGTGAATTTGTAGGGCATCCCTTAGTAGATGCCGCGGAAAATGCCCTCTGCCGGTTCCCTGAAAACAGTTCTTTAAAAAACACAATTGCTCTTCTGCCGGGATCACGAAAACATGAAATCTTTAATTTGTTTCCGGTAATACTGGATGCTGCGGAAAAAATTAAAGTTAAAATGAAAAATATCAAATTTGTTGTAGCAGAAAATTCTAATATAGACGCTTCTGTATACAACTCTTTTCTTTCAGAACATCCATCCCTTAATATTTCACGTGTACTTGATAATACCTTTGCCGCGCTTGCACAATCTGATTTTGCTATTGTAACTTCCGGAACGGCAACACTTGAAACAGCGTTAATGGAAAAACCAATGATTGTAATATATAAGGCCGCTTTTATAACGTGCCTGCTCTACCATATCGTCAGAAAAATACCTTTTGTAGGGCTTGTAAACATTATTGCGAAAAAAGAAATTGTTCCTGAAATGCTTCAGGAAAAAGCAAACGCAGAAAACATATCAGCAAAAACTTTAGAAATTTTATCCAACCCGGCTTATATGCTTTCCATTAAGAATGATTTACAAAAAGTGAAATCTGCTTTAGGCAAGAAAGGCTCCAGTCATAGAGCCGCAGAAACAATAACCCGTTTTATTGAAGAAAATAATATCTTTCCAAAAGAACCATAGCGTGTATCATATTACCTGCAAAACAATATTTTTACTATCAGCAATATCCACCATTTCCTGACTTCCGCAATGGGACACCCAAAATTAATAACTACTTATGGACGATATTGTAAAGAAGTTGCTGTTCCTTATCCATTTTTAAAATAAACTTCTTGGGTTCCATAGAATCTGATGTTTGACATTCTACTTCATACATGTTCTGAGTCAATTCCGTTGCTCTTTTGGGGCTAAAACCAGCTCTGTTCTTATGAAGGAGCCTTTCCAGTTCTTTGTAGATTGTGTAGGCTACAAATGCTACACAAATATGTGCCTTGATTCGTTTTTTTCGATAATGGTGGATGGGACGAATCCTGAGATCAGTTTTGGAGATACGAAAAGCTTTTTCTATCTGCCACAGATGATGATAATTCTCAACTATATTTTTTGCTGATAATTTGGTATTAGTAATGTAACCCTTCAATCCATCCCAAAGAGAGTCTTCTTTAATCTTTCCTTCATCTATTTCTACTTCAATTTTGCCCTTGAGTTTAAGGAATTTATTATATCCGCGATTATTGATACTTTCTTTGGTTAATTTACCGGACTTTATTCTTTGGCCTAATTTTGCTAAACCACGTTTTCTGTTATGAAAATCTTTCCTTTGTCTTTTACTTGAATAAGTGATAATCAGTCGTGTGCCGTCCGATTTTTTTATTACAAAACTCTGATGCTCTTTTATCCCGTGCGCTTGTTGTAATATCTTCTCTTTAATTTGCCCATTCTCATTCTTAATTCGAGCACCAATGATAAATGAATATTTCTCCTCGGCAAGATGTTCCATGTTTTTCTTGGATAGCAAAGCCGCGTCGGCAACTACTATAGGGTTATCAAAATCGTACTTGCTACGAAATTTCTCTAAAACAGGCAACAGTGTGTGTCCCTCAAAAACGTTCCCTTCAAAAATATCATACCCTATCGGATAACCATGTTCTCCAACTAACAAGCCCAGCATTATTTGGGGCTTTTGGAATTTCCCATCTTTTGAAAACCCTATTTTTCTTAGATCATCTTCGTCTTCCACCTCAAAATACAGAGTTGTCATGTCGTAAAATACAACTGCAATATTTTTTAATGTACGTTTGGTATACTCAAATGCACATTGTTCAACGGTTTCCTTGTATTCGTCGCACAGCTTATCTAAAAAACGATATACAGTATCCGGCTTAATCTGTAGCCCTCTGTGCCTGTACAAATAATCTACGGTTTTAAGTTTACTGGTAGGATACACTAATCGCGTAATGACAATGTCTCGAAACAGATCTTCTTTTACAATGTTAAAGCCAATTCGGTCAAATAAAGTCCCAAAAATTATTTCGGGTCCGATAGTATGTATTTGCGCATTGGAAAGATCTTTCAGAAAATTTTCGATGATTGATTTTTCTTTGCTTTCAAATAAGAAAAGTTCTCCTTGTGTCCCGTCACATGTACGGATTATATGTCTTGCTTTATTGACTAACTGTTGAATCTTCTTCGGCGTCTTCGCGCACCCGATAGTTTTGACAACTTTATAGCCATCTGATTTGTTTATTATCTGTACACTGACAGATCCGCTTTTGTTTCGCTTCTTTCGTACAAACATTCCTATATTGTAAATGCGGGACACCCAAATTGAAAGATATTTCCATTTTTTCGTGCTTATTTTTGTAGTTTTAGAAAGAACTTTTAAAAAGTGCGGAAGTCAGGAGAAAATAATATCTTTCCAAAAGAACCATAGCGTGTATCATATTACCTGCAAAACAATATTTTTACTATCAGCAATATCCACCATTTCAGTTTTATCAATCAGAAACATTTTTGTATGTTCAAGCATTAAAGCGCTAAATTTATTTTCTGCCAGCTTCAACATGGTATCAGGACCTACCGTAGGAACATCCCAACGCGAATCCTGATTTGTACGGCTAACTTTTACCATCACACATCCTTCCCCGGCAATTGTATAGGCACGTTCTATAACAGCATCCGTTCCTTCCATGGCTTCTACGGCTACAACTGTTTTATCTTTTATAATAACTGTTTGCCCAATATCCATATCCGCTAGTTGTTTAGCAATAGAATATCCCAATGCCGTGTCGTCCTTAATCTGTTCAGAAGGAGAAGTGCGCGACAGCACACCTTTTGGGGGAATAAGTTGTTCTAAATATTCTGTTGGATCAATAACTTCTACTCCGATTTTACCGAGATGCCGCGTTATTTCCTGCAAAATCGAGTAATCTTTCTTTGTTTTCAGTTTATCTAAAGAACTTTTTGCTTTTGGTTCATATTCTTCTTTAAATAAAACATTTTTATTTACCTTCCCTAACATCGCCAAATGCCGAATTTGTTCTTTAACAAGTAAAAATGCGAATTTGGCGTACTGTCCGATTCTAATCCAGTAAACCTTATCCGCTTGTTTTTCTATATCGGCAAGCGCCATTCCCTGAAGAGCAAAAACTATTATTTGCACTCCACGCGCTTTTGCCTGTTTTACAAATTCTAAAGGAAGCTTCCCGCCGCCTGCAATTAATCCGATTTTTTTCATATCCCCATCAACCATTCATTATTCTATTACGGGAGGGTACAAGGCCCTCCCCTACAACATTTCTATCAACCAGATATCCATTCAACCATTCACCACTCACGCTTAACCATTCATTATTCTATTACGGGAGGGTACAAGGCCCTCCCCTACAACATTTCTATCAACCAGATATCATTTACCATTCACGCTTTATCAACAATACTAAACATGAGGTCTGCCTCACATACAACTTTTCCCTCTACGCTAACTTCTCCATGTGTTTGAAGAATGTTTCCTCTCGCCACTTTCGTAATTGAAACTGATAAAAGCAACTGATCTCCGGGAACTACAGGTTTGCGAAATTTGGCATTGTTTATGGTCATAAAAAATGCTAATTTGTCTTTTGCTGATTCTTTCATCAGGGCAAGAATACCACCCGTTTGAGCGAGAGCTTCAATCATAAGAACACCGGGCATAATCGGTTCTTCCGGAAAATGTCCCTGAAAAAAAAGTTCATTCATTGTTACATTTTTAATAGCTTTTATCCATTCTGCTTCTTTATAATCTATTACTTTATCTACCAAAAGAAACGGATACCTATGCGGAATCTTTTTCATAATCTCTTTAATATTCAGTGTTTTGTTTTCCATACAATCTCCTTTTTGTCAATTATCCTTACACACATATTTTTGATATATCTTATTTAACATTGCGGCATTTGTTTTATGTCCGGATTTTCTTGCTACAATTCGTCCTATAATCGGCTTCCCCAGCATATAAAAATCTCCCACCAAATCAAGAATTTTATGGCGTACGGGTTCATTTTCAAATCTCAACTTAGTTTGTACCGGACCATTCTCATCCATAACTAAAGTGTTTTCAAAATTCGCTCCCTGTCCCAACCCGGCTTTTAAAAGAGCTTCCGCTTCTTCTTTTAAACAAAAGGTCCGCGCGCCGGCTATTTCCGATTCAAAGAGTTTTCCGGTTAATTCTATTTTAAAAGTTTCCTCTTTTATGGACTTTATGCCATAATCTATATAATAAGAAACGCTTACAGTATCATCCGGAAAAATAGACAAAGAAACATCCCCATCTTTTATTTCTTCCTTTTCCGTAATTTTTATAACTTCTCTTACCGCGTCTTGTTCCTGGATCCCTGCAGTTTTTAATAATTTTATAAATTCTATCGCGCTTCCGTCTAATCCGGGAAGTTCCGCACCATCAATTTCAACCATAATATTGTCAATTTCCAAAGCCCATAACGCCGCCAGAAAATGTTCTATTGTCTGTATACTGGCAGCGCCTAAAGAGACTGTGCTTCTTCTGTCGCCTGATGAAAAAAGAGAGTTTGAAAGACAAAGTTCCGGACTATTTTCCAAATCTGTTCTTTTGAAAACTATCCCGGCATTTTTATTCGCGGGTTTGCATGTAACATGCGTTTCCACTCCGGTTTGAAGCGCTTTGCCGAAAAATGATATTTCTTTGGCAATAGTCTTTTTCATGCATATCTCTCTTTTATTTATACACTATAAAGACCAATATTCAATAAAGAATGTTGGTCTTTATAGTTGTTATGAAAACATTGATTTTGTTTTATTATTTTTTCTTTTTGTTTAGTTTATCTATTACTGTTTCCGTGAGTTCAAATTTATCATCCGCGTACATAATGTTACGGGAATCAAAAATGTATTCATACTCGCCTTTTTTCCAAGATCTTCAACAACTTTTTGTATATCTTCGACTACTTCTTTAAACATATCGTTTTTTTTGTTCAGAATTTCCTGTCTGGCTTTCCGATCAAACTCCTGAAGCTCTGCCAATTGCCTATCGATCTCAACTTCTTTTTTCTCTTTTGCGCCGCCGGTTAGAAGTTCTGATTCTTCTCTCAATTTGGTAATCGTTTCTACCATTTCTTCCCGTTTAGCTTGAGTATCTTCGGTTAAATCGCTAAGGTTACTTTCCATCTTCTTCGTTTTATCATATTCGTAGAACGCTTTTCTTAAATCAACAAACCCTACTTTTCCAGTCTGGGAATAACCAGGCATGGCCGTAAATGAAAATAATATAAAAATTGTCAACAAACTTAATCCCGCTTTTCTGCCCAATCTTATCATGATTTTCTCCTCTTCAATTGAATTCGTTTTCATTCGCACAACATACATTCATATATAATTCTAAAACCCGTGGCTTACGCTAAAATAAAACTGGCCTTCTTTTTTGTCACCTTCGTTCTCATTAAGAGGATACCCATAATCCAATTTTACCGGCCCTATAGGAGTTTTTACTCTAACGCCTACACCCACGCCTTGTTTATACTGCGTATCTTTAAACATTTCGCTGAACTGGTTTGAAACGCTTCCAACATCATAGAAAACAGCCCCTTTTATTAGTCTCTTGAATATTGGAAACGTAACTTCAGCATTGCCTAAAAGAAGCGCTTTACCGCCAACAACTATATTTTTATCAAAAGAATCCCGGGGCCCGACGCCTCTTTCTTTATAACCGCGTATTGTAGTAGCGCCCCCGGCATAAAACCTTTCATAAATTGGAACTTTTTCCGTATTAGCATAGTTTTGTACAACACCACCTCGACCGGCAAGTTCCAAAACAATATCCTTTATTAAACTATGATAAAAACTTGTGTAAGCGTAACACTTTACAAAATCTCTGGATCCGCCGATAAACCCGCCCGCGTTTTCGACAAATCCGCCTGTTAATATACCTTTTGAAGGAGAAAACTTATTATCTCTCGTATCATACTTTAGTTTCCAGGTGATACGGCTCAACATATTTTCTCCCCGTTCGTCTTTTAGGTCATTACTGACATCGTCCGGTAAATCGCTTATCTTTACTTCTTCAAGGTTATAAATAAGTCCCGTACTCAAATAATCCGTTATATCTTTGCCTAGTCTCAAAGAACTTCCGGTACGCCTTTCACCATAATCGTATCCTGACATACCATACCTTCTGTGTTCTTCTCTATAAAGATCAAATCCAAACAGATATGGATAATCAAATATCCATGGATCTGTCCAGCTGACATAGTAATTCGTCTTAGCGCTTCCCGCTTCAGCTCTGATTGTAAGATCCTGTCCGCTGCCTGTAAAAGTAGGAAAATTTAAAATATCAAAATTTCTTTGTTTTACCTGAACAAACCCGATAAAAGCATCAACCGAACTGTAACCGCCGCCAAAAGAAAAATCTCCCGTTTTAGTTTCTTTTACGGTAACATTAAGATTTTTTACGTTAGCCTCTTTAGTCGGAACCGTTTCTAAATAAACGTCTTCAAAAAATCCAAGGTTATAAATACGTTCTTTGCTTAACCTCAGTTGTTCTCCGTTATATTTCTCTCCAGGATACGCTCTGACCTCTCTGCGGATAACTTTATCTCTTGTTTTCGTATTTCCTATAATATTTACCTTCCCCACATACGTTTCATCATTTGCTTTAATATCAAACACTAAATCCATTTTATCTTTGCCGGCGTTATATGCATGATACAAATTTATTTCCGCGTTCATATACCCTTTATCATAATAAAACGTTCTTATTGATTCCACGTCTTCTTTTATTTTCGCATAATCAAAAGCATCTCCCGTTTTTATATTTATCCTTTTCCAAACGTCTTCTTCTGGAAAAAACAACTCACCTTTTATTTTGATTTCGCCTATAAGGTATTCTTTTCCTTCTTCAACTACAACTATCAGATTAACTTCTTTTTTGTCTTCTGAATAATCTGCTCTGCTGGACATTTTCGCATCCAAAAACCCTTTACTCCGATATGCCGCGCTAATTCTGTCTAAATCCGCCTGAAATTCATCTTCGTCAAAAGCTCCTTTTTGGAAAAAGAAGAATACCGGTTTAGTCGCCATGTATCTTTTCAATTCATTAGCCGGGATATGCTCATTCCCTTCAAACGTTATAGTCTTAATTTTCAGGGCATATCCTTCATCTATCAGAAAAACAACTGTAACCTTGCTTTTGTCCTCGCCTGATTCGATTTTATAATCAACTTTAACTCTGCTATACCCTTCTTCCATATAGAAATTCTTTATTTCCGATACATCCTGGGAAAGAAGATGATAATCCAATAATGTGCCTTTTTTAACAACAAGTTTTTTCTCTAATTTTAATTTGTTTATACGAGAATTCCCTTTAAATTCTATGTCAGCAATAATGGGTTTTTCAATTACAGAAAAAACAACGATTATTCCTTCGGGTTTTTCTTCCGTTTCAACGAATACATCTGAAAAATACCCCATAGCATACAACCGTTTTAATTCGTTGTTAAGCGCGCTTTTTTCAAAAATATCGCCTTTGCGCATTTTTATTTTGTTCAGAATAGTCGCTGTGCTGATTGCGTTATTGCCTTTTATCTGGATATTTACAACTCGTACTATTTTTGCTTGTTCATCTTGACTCCAAGCAAAAGAATTAAAACTCATACCCCCAACCAATAGAATCAAACCCAATAAAAATAGTTTTCGTTTCATTAAAAACCTTCTTCCTCTTTTGCTATCCTGGACAAATTACTAAACTTTGTAAATTCCGGGAGAAATGCGATTTTAACGTTTCCGACAGGACCATGCCTTTGTTTGGCAACAATAATCTCAGCTATGCCTTTATTTTCATCAGTAGGGTTGTAATACTCTTCCCGAAGAAGCAGCATAACCAAATCCGCGTCCTGTTCTATTGCTCCCGATTCCCTGAGATCCGAAAGCTGAGGCCTGTGATCAGCCCTTTGTTCAACTGCCCGCGAAAGCTGGCTAATCGCGATAATAGGCACATCCAACTCCCTGGCTAACGCTTTCATTGAGCGAGATATTTCCGATATTTCCTGCTGACGGTTTTCTATTCTATGCCCGCCACGCATAAGCTGTAAATAGTCAACTATTATAAGCTGAATGTCATGTTTCGCCTTAAGGCGTCTTGATTTAGCCCGCAGCTCCAACGCTGATATTCCCGGGGTATCATCAATAAAAATCGGAGCTTCTGAAAGTTTGCCTGCCGCAGTCACAAGTTTAGGCCAATCTGTTTGCGAAAAAAACCCGGTTCTTACTTTATGCGCGTTCACCCCGGCTATAGAACAAAGCATTCTTTGGGCAAGCTGCTCTTTTGACATTTCTAAACTAAAATATGCGCATGGCACGCTTTCAACAACACCCGCGTATTCAAGAATAGATATGGCCAAAGCGCTTTTTCCCATACTTGGCCTTCCTGCAAGCACAAGCAAATCAGACCGTTGAAGCCCTGCGGTCATTACATCTAAATCATGAAAGCCTGTCGCGATTCCCGTAATATTTTCTTTTCTCTGATAAAGACGGTCAATAGTTTCTATGCTTTCTTTCACTATCTCCCGCATCCCGGAAAGGTTCATTTCCCGTTTATGCGTTGATGTTATATCAAATATTAGCTTTTCCGCCCGATCTAACAGTTCATCAACGTTACCGCCAGGTTCAAATCCTTCAGATACAATTTTCGTCGCGGTTTCAATTAAACGTCTGAGCAGATATTTTTCTCTTACAATCTTTGTGTAATAATCAATATTAGCGGAAGTTGGGATACTATTGGTAATTTCTGAGATATAAACAGGACCGCCGATTTCGTCAATACTGTTTCTTTTTTTTAGTTCTTCGGTAAGCGTTACAATATCAACAGGGTCATTTTCATCATAAAGCTTTATTATCGCCTGATATATCTTTCGATGGCTTTCTGAATAAAAAGCTTCCTGTTCCAATTGCTCTACAGCCCGGGAGATAGCTTCTCGATCTATCAGCATGGATCCCAGCACTGCAATTTCTGCCTCAATATTCTGCGGCGGTACTTTGTCGATAAGCGTTTTCGGAATCATATAAACTTTTCAGGTAGGAACTTTTATTTCTTAACAATCCAAATCCGAACTTGGCTATTAACTTCCGGATGCAATCGGATTTTCACATTATAAACACCCAAAGCTTTTATTGGTTCTTCGATAAGAATTTTTCTCTTATCCACATCTATTCCTTCGTCCAGAAGAACGTTCGCAATCATTTCTGCCGTTACGGCTCCAAAAAGTTTATCATTCTCTCCCGCTTCCATAGAAACCGTGCAGGAAAGTCCTTTCATCTTTTCAGCCTAGAAAGACAGTCTTCTTTTATTTTTTTCTCTCTTCTTTCACGTTCTTTCCTTTTTTGTTCTAATATTCGTACTGCGCCTTTGTTTGATTCTATTACTAGTTTATTAGGGATCAAATAATTACGCGCGTAACCGTCTTTCACCATTAATTCGTCACCTATAACGCCCAATTTATCAATATCTTTTAATAAAATAACCTTCATTACGCTCTCCTCGGCCTTCTGCGGGCTAATCCCTCTTTAATTTTTACAAAAGGTAAAAAAGCCGCTAACCGGGCTTTTTTAATAGCATTCGCAACCATTCTTTGATGTTTAGCGCAATTACCCGTAATGCGCGATGTTATAATTCTTCCTCTGTCTGATATAAATTTGTTTAAGAAATCAACATTTTTATAATCAACTGATTCCATTTTGTCCCGGCACAACCTGCAAGGTTTCTTTTTAAATATTTTTCTGCTTTTTTTAATAATTTTCTTTTTTGCCATACCTATCGCTCTCTTGTTATTTTCATTAAAAAGGAATCGGGCCTTCTGATCCCGCATCCATGTCTATTGAATCAATTTCATTATATCCTTCTGCTTGATAATTATCATTCCCGGGCCTATTCATATCTCTGCCGGGAACGCTTTCTCTTGTCTGCTGGTTTTTGTCTCGGGCACCCAAAAACTGCACGTTTGATGCCACAACATCAAGCGCGCTTCTTTTCTGTCCGTCCTGCCCCTCCCAAGTACGGGACTTTAACCGGCCTTCAACTAAAACCGGACGGCCTTTTGTTAAATATTCACCGCAAATTTCAGCCATTTTCCCCCACACAACAACACGAATAAAAGAAGTATCTTCTTTTCTTTCGCCGGCACTATCTTTATATACCCGGTTAACTGCCACTGAAAAATTCGCTACTGCTGACCCGCTGGGAACGTACCTTAATTCCGGATCTCTTGTTAAATTTCCCATTAAAAAAACTTTGTTCATGCTGGCCGCCATGTCTCCTCCATGTTGTTTTGATTTTTACACTACACAGCAAAATAGAAAAACTTCGGGCTGTTTCCATTTTCACGGTTACCACCCTGAATACTATTTATTAGCTTTTATCTATCAATGTCCGTAATATATCAGTATTTATTTGAAATAGCCTGCGCATTTTTGTTACGCTTTCCGGTAATGCGGTAAAAGTAACTTCGTAATAAACACCTTCATTTTTCTTTTTAATTGGATAAGCTAATCTTCGTTTGCCTATCATGTTTTCTTTTACGATTTTACCTGTATTTTCGCCGATAACCGCGTTTATACTGTTTTTTACTTCGCCTAGTTCGTCCTGCTTTTCAGGAACAATGATAAATAAGCTTGTATATGATCTTCCTTTTTCCATATTTTACCACCAAATTTAGTTGTTAGATAATAAC
>JBDRLO010000019.1:0-17892 GCA_043812935.1 Candidatus Omnitrophota bacterium | reverse complement strand
CATGAGTACTTATGACAAAGAAACCGGCAATATGGAATCTAGTGTTAAGTATTGGGATAATGGAACTATTGCAATGAGGAAATATTATAAGGAAGAAACTGGTAAGTGTTATATGATTTATAAATATGACGAAGAGACAGGTAAAAGAACATCTTCGACTAACTTTTTTGATAATGGGAATATATCAAGCTCAAGGCGCTATGATAAAGAAACTGGCAACTGTTATTCAGAAAACCATTATGATCAGGGTACGGGCAACAGATGTGAAAGCATTTACCATATAGCATATGATGAATATGGTAACAGTTTAAAACAAGAGATATACATATATGATCCGCAAAGCAACAATCTTTTAAAATACCAAGAAGTTGAAAATTTGCAATATGATAACCAGGGAAACATTATAAAACAAAAAATATATACATACGACAAAAAAGGCGGTACATTGTTAAAAGTTGAAGAACGAGAATACCCTCAAGATAAGGGAGAGTGGAAACAAAAAATCATATTTAAAGAAGAGCATAATCGACTTGAAAGAAGGCAAAAGCAAGAAGATTTTTTGTGCTACAATATTAGCTTAAGTCCAGCCTCAGATTCTATTAAAAGCAGCTCGAATAAAAGCTTACAGGAAATTTTACAAAAAAAGCAAATCGAAACCAGATCACACCAACAAATGACCGATCCGCGTTTTTGTGGTAAGATGATCGGGAAAGAAATGGAAGCAGTTCCTTCCGGGCAAAAGACTGTGAACTAAAAGCGTTGAAATCTTCAAATCTCATTAAACGGTTTTTTAAGACGTGCACTAGCTTTATTTTTATCAAACCAGGTTCTTAAAGTATCTATTTGTTTTTTGTTCAAAAGCTGTTTTCGCATATCCTCTTTTTTTTCTTCAAAAACTGAATCTTGTTCTGAGATAATTTCGTCAACATGTGCGATAAGAACTCCGTTTTTAACTGGTATTGGCGGGATTATTTTGTTTTTACCGGTTTCTTTTGCGCGGGAAACAATAATATTGGCAGGGCCTATGTTTTCAATGTAGCCTGTAGATTTTACCGGTTCTATGGTTTGTATTGTTTGACCGGACTTTTCAGCGGCTTGTTTTAAAGACAAATTGTTTTCGGTAATTTCTTGGAAAAGTGCGTCTGCCTTGGTTTTCGCGGAATCAAGTGATTTTGTGTCGCTAATAATATCAACGATTATCTCATGCACAGTGTCGAGAGTTTTTTGTTCGCGCGGGATGTCTTGTATCTTGTGCAGGATATAAATAACTCCCTTGTCTTCTTGCGAATTTATAACAGGAGAACTTATTTCATCTGGTTTTAAAGTGAAAGACGTGTCGACAAAATCTTTAAAAACCGGGATATTTGGGATAATATCATTTCGGGAAAAAGGAAGCGGAGCGCCGTATTTAAGATTGTGTTCTTCTGCTTTTTCTTTAAATTTTTCAGGTGTATTTCGTAATTCCGGCAGTAAATTTCTGAGAATGTTGATTGCGGAATTTTTTTCTTCAGTAGAATCAAAAGGCATTTCAATGTAATCGATTTTGGCTTTGGCTTCTTCAAAAAAAGTTTCTTTGTTATCTTCATAATAAAGAGCGATTTCTTCGTCAGAAACCGAAACTTTGTCAGAGAACGATTCTTTGTCGATAAGCAGATAGGAAATGGTCACTTTGTCGGTAATATTTTTAAAATAGTCTTTTAGTTCATTGTCTGAAACAGACACGTCTTTTATCAGATTTTGACGAAAAAGATCTATCCGGAGGTTTTCGCGGAGCAATTCTTCGAATTGCCTTGCATCCATTGATAAAACATTCCGTAAAACAAACTGATATATAGTGTTATCAAAAACACCATTTCTTTGAAAAAGAGGGTGCTGGGAGATGAAAGAAACAATATTCTTGTTTGTTATTCTGAATCGGTTGCCGCGGGCAGACGAAAGAAGAATAAGCCGTTCCCAAGCCATATAATTAAGCAGAGGCTGATTTTTCAATATTTGACTGAAAGCGTTGTAGTTTCCTCCGTATGAAAATAATAATTGGGTTTTTATGCCTTGATGGCTTTTTGCCAAATCATCAGTATATATTTTTTTGTTTCCAATTATGCCGATAACTTCCGGCCCTTTTGCAACATTGCCTATGCCCCAGAGGACAAAAGCGGGAATGATTAATATCGAAAGGCCCAGTAAAGTCCTTTTTGCGAATTTTTTACTTCGAAGAATTTTAAGTACCATCTGAAAAAGCCTTTCTTTTAATGGAGATATTTAGGAATCTATACAGTGCAAAATAATTAATTTCATTATACAACATTATATGATATTTTTTGGGAGAAACAAGCTGAATATTTAATGATTTAGTGTTTCTATGAATAGGGTTAACGCTGGACGGTGTAAACGTAATATGTTAAACTGTCGGTTAGTCGGTTAGCCGGTTAGCTGATTTATGGTGAGGGGGGGGCGAAATATGTCAATATCAGGATACACAGACTATAAACGGAGAGAGTTTTGTAACGATATAAAATGTTCAAGGCAAGTAGAGTTAAATACGCAACAAGAAGGTTCAGAAAAATATGAAGAGGTCAGGGCATTATGTAAATCTGAATGTAAATATACTACATATGATTTTCATCACTGGCTTATTCAAAAAAATTATTTGATTATAAAAAAAATATAACCAGTTAATCAGCTAACCGGCCAACCGGTTAACTGGCCAACTGGCCAACCAATAGCGGAGGTGTGTAATCATGGATTGGGGAATGAAAAACAGATTAAATCAACTTTTTGGGCAGGACGGCAATTGTTTTTTTCTGCCGATAGATCATGGATATTTTCAAGGGCCTACACGGTGTTTAGAAAAACCAGGGGAAACGATTCGTCCTTTGCTTCAGTATTGTGACGCTCTTTTTGTAACGAGAGGCGTTCTTCGCGCGAGCGTTGAACCTATGTGCGGTAAACCTATAATTTTAAGGGTTTCGGGGGGGACGAGTGTGGTCGGTAAAGACCTTGCCAATGAAATTTTAACGACTTCAATCGAAGAAATTTTACGGCTTAATGCGAGTGCTGTTGGAGTTTCGGTTTTTATTGGAAGCGATTATGAAAAAGAAACTCTCAAAAATCTGTCGAAACTGGTTAATAGATGTGAAAATTATGGAATTCCTGTAATGGCTGTTACTGCTGTTGGCAAAGAAATGGAAAAAAGGGAAGCAAGATACTTGGCGTTATGCTGCCGGATAGCTGCGGAATTAGGCGCCAGAGTTGTAAAGACATATTGGTGTGAAAAAGATTTTGATAAAGTAATAAATGGATGCCCTGTGCCGGTTGTTATGGCAGGCGGCCCAAAATGTGAAACTGAAAAGCAAGTTTTTGAGTTTGTTTATGACGGAATGCAGAAGGGGGCTCGGGGTATTAATCTCGGCAGAAATGTGTGGCAAAGTCCTAATCCGTCAGCAGTAGCGGCAGGCTTGAACGCTATAATACACAAAGGGGCAACGGTTAGCCAGGCGTATGAATTGTTTGAAGGCTTAAAGAAGAATAACCAATCAGTTAAAATTTAGGAGCGGTTTTAGTATGGAAGTTAAAAATATGCGAATAGCAAAATACTATAACAACAGAGATATTCAAATTGAAGAAGTTCCTGTGCCGGAGATAAGCGTGGACGAAATTTTGGTAAAAGTAATTGCAAGCGGTATTTGCGGTAGTGATGTTATGGAATGGTACCGGATTAAAAAAGCGCCATTAGTTTTAGGGCATGAAATTGCCGGAGAAATAGTAAAAATAGGGCAAAATGTGAAAAAATACAAACTTGGAGACAGGGTGTTTGTCTCACATCATGTTCCCTGTAACACTTGTTATTATTGCTTGAGAGGCGAACATACGGTTTGTGATACACTGCATAATACTAATTTTGATCCCGGCGGGTTTGCCGAATATATAAGAATTCCTAAAATAAATGTTGATAGAGGAGTTTTTCTTTTACCAAACGAGGTTTCATATGAAGAAGCAGTTTTCATTGAACCGCTTGCTTGTGTTTTGCGGTCGCAGAGAATTGTTGGAATGTCTCCGGGGAAAAGCGTTCTTATCCTGGGTAGTGGGATTTCCGGGTTATTACACGTTTCTTTAGCTAGGGCTACAGGCGCAGGATGCATTATAGCTACGGATGTTAATGAAAACCGGTTGAAAATGGCGCATCAATTCGGAGCCGGGACAATTATTGCCGCCGATGAAGATCTTTCCGATGGTGTGCGCCGGGCAAATAACGGAAGGCTTGCTGATTTAGTTATAGTTTGTACAGGAGCGCTATCGGCTTTTATACAAGCATTACAATCGGTGGAAAGAGGCGGTACGGTTCTCTTTTTTGCGCCCACAGATCCTGGAGTAAATTTATCCGTTCCGGTTAATGATTTTTGGCGTAACGGTATTAAATTAGTGCCGTCCTATGGCAATAGCCCTTTGGATGCGGATACTGCCATTGAATTAATTAAAGCAAAAAGGCTTCCAATAAGGGAGATGATTACTCATCGGTTGTCTTTGCAGGAAATTGGATTAGGGTTTAAATTGGTTTCAGAGGCAAATGAATCTATAAAAGTTGTAATAGAACCGAACGGATGAGTGCCGGGTTAAGGCATATTTGTCCAGTGTCATTATATCTGCCCCTGGCAGCAGAGCCTTCGGCCGGTTATTGCAGTAATTGCTAAATATTGTGTGTAATATGTGTGTAATAGTAGTAATGTATTGACTATAAGGTTAGATTGATATACAATTGACACAAAAATTGGCTGTAATAATATATTTAAATATACAGTCTGTTTTATTATTATTAATTAAGATTTTAAAAACGTAAATCGTAAAGGATGAAATGACAAAGAATAAACTAAAAATCGGTATTCCAAAGGGTAGTTTACAGGATGCGACCATAAGATTATTTGAAAAAGCGGGTTATAAAATAAAAGTTTCAGCGCGGTCATATTTTCCGGATATAAATGACGATGATATTGAGGTTATATTGTTCCGGGCGCAGGAAATGTCGCGCTATGTTGAGGACGGTATAATTGATTGCGGAATAACGGGAAACGATTGGATAAAAGAAAATTCATCTAAAGTGGAAAGAGCGGCGGAATTAGTATATGCCAAGCAAAGCATGAAACCCGTAAAATGGGTTCTTGCTGTGCCGAATTCATCAAAGATAAAAACGGTTAAAGATTTAGAGGGTAAGAAGATAGCGACAGAATTGGTAAATGTTACCAAAAAGTATCTTAAACAAAAAGGTGTTTCAGCAGAAGTTGAATTTAGCTGGGGGGCGACGGAAGTAAAACCTAAAATGGGAATAGATGCTATTGTTGAAGTTACGGAAACAGGCAGTAGTTTGAGAGCCAATGATTTGAAAGTTATCGATACAATATGTGAATCAACGACTCAATTCATTGTTAATAAAGCCGCCTGGAAAGATGCCTGGAAAAAAGAGAAGATAGAACGCATAACTTTACTTTTAGGCGGAGCAATACTTGCGGAAGGTAAAGTAGGGCTTAAGATGAATGCTAGACGAAATGATGTAGAAAAGATAATAAAAATTTTACCGTCAATGAAAGCCCCGACAATTTCCCGGCTTTTTGATGAAAATTGGGTTGATATTGAAACCGTTATAGATGAAGAAGATGTAAAAAAATTAATTCCTAAACTTCAGAAAGCGGGCGCGCAAGGATTCATAGAATATCCTTTAAACAAAGTTATTTACTAAAATATAAATACAATGGTGAGAATAAGGTGTTAATAGCGGTGGTATAGCAAAATATAAATCTGTACAGTATTAACTATCTGCCATTCACTATTAAAGGAGGTGTCAAAAAGGTATGCCCTGTGGGAAAAAAAGAAAAATAAAAAAAGTGAAAAGGCACAAACGTAAGAAAAGAATGCGCCGGGATCGGCACAAGAAGAGGAAAGTATGACGGTAATGGGAACAGCAAAAGTTGCCGTTATACTTTTTCTTTTGTGTTGTTCTTTTACAGAAGTGTCTGATGCCGCGGAGTTTGTTATTGATAAAACGAGAGCGGCGGATGGCCAAATTAAAGAAACTTCAAAAGCGCTTGCTTATTTTATTACAGGAGCCATTTACGATAATTTTGGCGAAACTGAAAAAGCTATTAATGAGTACGACAAAGTATTGAAGATTAAAAGCGATGTAGCTGAAGTTTATCTTAAATTAGGATCCGATTTCTTGTTTTTGGGTAAATTGGATAAAGCTGTCAGCGTGTTGACAAAAGCCTGTGAACTAGACCCTGAGAATGTTAAATCCTATCTTCTTTTAGCTGTTATTTATACTGCTAAGGGTGACTTTCAAGCTGCTCAAGCTCAGCATGAAAAAGCGCTCAAATATGACCCTGAAAATTTAGAAGTGCTGACGTTTTTGTCCGATCTTTTTGTTGTGCAGCAAAAGTTTGATAAAGCAGCGGAGATGTATGAAAAAATAATCGAAAAACGGCAGGATGAAGCGTTTTTATATTTTTATTTAGGGGTTATTTACAGCAAATTAAATCTTTTAGATAAGGCTGAAAAGAATCTGGAAAAAGCGGTTGAAATGGATCAAGATTATGTTGAAGCGCAAATGGTTCTGGGGTTTATTTATGAGATTGACGGAAAATATGCTGAAGCAATAAAACAGTACCAGAAAGTAATAACAATAGATTCCGTAAACAGGGAAGCGCATGTGAGGTTAGGGCAATTGTATCATCGCTTGTGTGAAACTGATAAAGCAATAGAACAGAATAAAGTGTTAATGCGTATTGAAAAAGTTTCTCCGGAACCGTACTTGCGCAATTTTGGAATTTATATATCAGAAAAAAAATATGATGAAGCCGAAGCTGTTTTAAAAGAAGCCTTAGCAAACGGATTGTCACTTGGGGTTGTATACGCGGGGTTAGGTTACCTGGAAACAATTCGGGGCAATTACGATAAATCGGTTATTTTTTATAATAAAGCCATAGAAAAAGATCCGGGAAATGATATGTACCGGTTTTATCTGGCTACGGCGAAAGACCGTGACAACAAAAGATCTCAGGCAATAGAAATTTTGGAAAATATTGTTTTACAGGGCAAAGATATTCCGGAAGTTTTTAATTATTTAGGTTATATATATGCTGAAGAAGAGAAGAACTTGGATCGCGCTGTGGAACTCTTGGAAAGAGCCGTTTCATTGAAGCCGGAAAACGGAGCCTATCTTGATAGTTTAGGATGGGCGTATTATAAAAAAGGCTTATTTAAAAAAGCGTTGTTTTATTTGGAAAAAGCTGTTAAATACCAGTCGGAAGATGCGGTAATAAGAGAACATCTTGGAGACGCCTATCTTGCTAATGGAGAGGTTAATCAGGCTTTGGAGGCGTGGGATAAAGCCGTAAAAATAAATCCGGGCAACAAGGTAATTTTAAAAAAAATAGAAAAAGTGAAACGGTAAATTAAACAGAAAGAGACAAATGAAAAAACTTATTGGTACCAGGGGAAAAGAACTGAAAGCCATACAAATCAGACGTGATATTTTGACAATGTTGGAAAAAGCTGGCAGCGGACATACCGGCGGGTCTTTGTCTATTGTTGAGATATTAATAGCTTTATATTACGGTGAAATGAATGTAAATCCGAAAAAAACTAATTTGCGTGAACGCGATAAATTTATTTTATCAAAAGGG
Source organism: Candidatus Omnitrophota bacterium (assembly GCA_043812935.1). Lineage (GTDB taxonomy): Bacteria > Omnitrophota > Gorgyraeia > Tantalellales > Tantalellaceae > JBDRNE01. The sequence goes on along the minus strand of JBDRLO010000019.1, from coordinate 10,222 downwards.
CATGGATGTCCTGCGTTGTATGCTGTTTTGGCGGATATTGGGTTCTTTCCGAAAGAGGAGCTTTGGACATTGCGAAAACTTGGCTCGAGGCTTCAGGGACATCCTCAATTAGGGCTTCCCGGTGTAGAAATATCAAGTGGTTCTCTTGGCCAGGGGCTTTCGGTGGCAGTAGGATTTGCGCTTGCTGATAAAATGGATGAAATTGATGCTAAAGTATATTGTTTAATGGGAGATGGTGAAACAAACGAAGGACAGGTATGGGAAGCTGCGATGACGGCGGCGCATTATAAGCTTGATAATCTTTGCGGTATAATTGATTTTAATAAATTACAGATAGACGGGTTTTGTTGTGAAGTTATGGATTTAGGTGAATATAGGAAAAAATGGGAAAACTTTGGATGGTATGCAATTGAAATAGACGGGCATGACTTTAATGAATTGGATAAAGCTATTAAAGAGATAAAAAGTGTCAAAGGAAAACCGCAAATAATAATTGCGCATACAATAAAAGGTAAAGGCGTTTCCTTTGTTGAAAATAAAGCCGGATGGCATGGCGTTGCGCCAAAACCGGAAGAACTTGAGAAAGCGTTGAAAGAACTTGATGAAACGGAAAAACGGGTAGCCGGTTAATTAATCCCCCGGTTTGGCTAGCGAGGATACAAACTGCGTGGATTAACGAAGCGCGGTAAAACAAGAATGAATAATAAAAGGGAGATAATATGATTACACGAAGACTACAAATGTATGTAAGGCAATATAAAACAATGATTATAGTTGTTTTTATTGTTATTATACTGCTTATTCTTTCGGTTATTGGATTAATGTCTCTAGAATCTTTTTACAGAAAAATGACGCTTGCGACAATGCCTGTGCAGTTTATTATGGCGGGTATACATGCCGGGATATTTGTGTTTATGTATTTGACTTTTATGCGGGGCGGGTTTGCAAAACTTGATAAAGCGCCGATAAAAGGAAAAGATGTTTCCATTACATGGAAAGATGTTATAGGCATGTATGATGCTAAACAGGAAGCAGGAGAAATAGTACAGCTTATAAGAGACAGAGCCGCTCTTCAGAAAATGGGGGGTAATGTTATTAAAGGCCTTCTTATGCTGGGCCCTCCCGGATGTGGAAAAACTTATTTGGCAAAAGCTATAGCAACTGAAGCGAATATGCCGTTTATTTCAATGTCCGGCAGTGAGTTTGTTGAAGTTTTTGTTGGAGTCGGTGCTTCGCGTGTGAGAAAACTTTTTAAAAAAGCGCGTGATTTAGCTTATGGATACGGCGGATGTATTATTTTTATAGATGAAATAGATGCCATTGGAAGATCCAGAACTTTCAGTTTTATGGGCGGGCAAGAAACTAATAGTACGCTTAATCAGGTTCTTGCTGAAATGGATGGTTTAAAAGGAAAAGAAGATAATATAGTCGTTATCGGCGCAACGAACGCTTCGGAACATCATCTTGATCAGGCGCTTTTAAGGCCTGGGAGGTTTGATCGCAAGATAATGATAACAAAACCTTCGCAGGAAGACAGGGAAGAACTTTTTAAATTTTATTTAGATAAAGTAAAAGCGGAAGAAGGACTTAATTTGGGGCGTTTAGCGCGCCGGGCTGTAGGTAAAAGCCCTGCAGATATTGCTAATATTGTAAAAGAATCCGCTTTGATCGCGGCAAGACACAGGAAGTCGGAAATAGGCCTAAAAGAAATAAGTGAAGCTTTTGAAAGAGTGGATTTGGGGATAAAATACCGGCTTACGGTAACCCCAAAAGAAAAAGAAATGACTGCTTATCATGAATCAGGACACTTAATAACGACATTTTTAAAAGCACCGTCAAAAAGTGTTTTTAAAGCGAGTATTATTCCCCGCAAAGGAGCGTTAGGCGTTGTTTGGTCTCCGGAAAAAGAAGAATTACATTCGCATAGTAAAGAACATTTGTGTTCGGATGTGATGATCTCTTTAGGCGGGTTTGCCGCTGAAAAAATTAAATACGGGACAACTACCAGCGGAGTAAGTTCTGATTTCCAGAAAGCTATGCAGATTGCACATAGCATGGTATGGCAATTGGGCATGGGAGAATCCGGATTAATAGGGGATTTTACAGTTATTCCAAAAGAACAGCTTTCAGAAGATGTCAGAACAACCTTAAATAAAGATACCAACGCGATTATCAGCAAATGTTTAAAAGAAATAGAAAAAATGCTCATAGAAAAACGCGCGATTTTAGACAGGTTTGCTTCGGAACTTTTAAAAAGAGAAGAACTTGAATATGATGAAATTATAGCGATTTTTTCTGAATATGGCGAAAAAGAAAATCCGGAAGAAACTGAAACTCCTTCGGAAGAAGAAAAAAGGTGGGATAGCCGTGCTGAATAAAGGCGTAAGATATTGTGCGGCGGTATTTGCGGTTTTTAGTTTGTTAGTAGGGGTAACCGGGTGTGTGCCGTCTTTCCCGAAAGAGAAACTGCCGGAAGCGGTACGTTCTATATGCAAAACAGAATATAATATGGACGTAGACGTAACGGTTAAGGGCAAAACAATGGGTATATATTATCCCATGAAAGGGCTTTTGGACGCTGGGTTGGGCGTCAGTTCAGAAGCCTGGGACAGTATTAGCAACCTTCTTTTAATCGCATCAAGGGTAGTTTTAAGCACGGACGCGGATATAAAGTTTTATTGCGTCATTACACAGGACGCGCGGTTTCCGGAGCTACAGGTTGTAATAATAAAATACGTTGAGGACGTTAAACGCGGTATGTACCGTGATATTTCAAGAGACGAATCTTTTAAAAGAACATTGTTTACTATTAACCTTACGCCGCAGGCAAAAAAGGAAAGATCTATTGAAGCAGTTCTTGAAAGTTTTGGTGTCGGGAATGAAACACAACAAAATGTTTTAGAAGAATTTTTCAGAAGCCCGCCGACAAAACTTACGGACATAGGGTATTGGCGTGAGAAATTTTATTTAAAAGATATTACGATGGAGGAATTTTTAGCGGCGCAGATAGCTAATCGGATGAAATTAGATTTCCGCAGAGAAGAAGATCTGTTAAAACTTTTTAAATATGAGACGGCGGAAAGTGATTTTGTGGTATCAGCGGATGGTGGAAAAGTTTTCTTTGTAAGGTTTAAAATCTCGGATCAAATTGCGGAGGAAGAACGCGATTTAAACTTAATGAAAATTGAGGAAATCATAAAAATAGCAAATGATGTCGTATATGGATATAAATTTAAAAAATTTGACTTTTTAATGCTGGAAGATCAGTTAGAAAACGCAGTATTAAGAATAAAAGAAAAAGATGTTTTTGATTTTAACAAAAAAAGATTAGCAGTTAAAGATATTGTAGAGGCCCCGGCAGGTTATTTTTAAAAGCGTGCAACACGTTACATGTATCAGGGTACACGTTTTGGAGATAAGAATTGTTATTTGATGTATGCAAATTAAACGCGAAACCGCATATAAACCGGCTAACTGGCCAACCGGTTAACTGGCTAACCAAGAAGACTGGAGCTATTTAATGAAAGACGAAACGGTGAAAAAAGAGGCAACAAGAGATGGTTTTGGAAAAGCTTTACTTGATTTGGGAGAAAAAAATAAAAATGTAGTTGTTTTATCCGCTGATCTTACGGAATCTGTAAGAGCGCATTGGTTTAAGGAAAAGTACCCGGATCGTTTTGTCAGCCATGGTGTCGCGGAACAAGACATGATAAGCGCTGCGGCCGGTCTTGCGTTATCCGGTAAAATTCCTTTTGCGTGTACGTTTGGAGCTTTTGCCAGCGGCCGGGCGTGGGATCAAGTAAGAGTTTCAGTTGCATATATGAATCTTAATGTAAACATCGTGGGCAGCCACGGAGGTATTTCTGTGGGAGAAGACGGAGCCACTCATCAGGCATTGGAAGAAATAGCGCTTATGAGAATAATTCCGAACATGACGGTTGTTGTGCCGTCGGATGCCGAAGAGGCATATTTAGCAACAATACAGGCAGCAGAAATTCCAGGCCCTGTATATTTACGATTAGGCAGAGAAAAAGTCCCGGTAATAAAGGACAAACCTGAATTTAAAATAGGTAAAGCCAATCAGCTTACGGAAGGGGCAGACCTTACAATAATAGCGTGCGGGCACATGGTTACAAGAGCCTTAAGCGCTGCTTATAGTCTTAAAAATAAGAATATTCAGGCAAGAGTTATTAACTTGCATACGCCAAAACCAATAGATTCTGAAACAATAATAAAAGCCGCAAAAGAAACAGGTGCGGTGCTTACGGTTGAAGAACATACCATTTATGGCGGCATGGGAAGCGCTGTCGCGGAAGTCCTTGTGGAAGAATATCCTGTTCCGATGAAGTTCATGGGAATGCGTGGAAAATTCGGAGTAAGCGGAGATCCTGAAGAATTATATAAGCACTTTGGATTAACGGAAGAGGATATTGTTCGGGAAGCTGAACTATTGCTGAAACGTAAATAGTGGATGGTGCATAGAAATGTTGTGTACTCTCCCGGAATAGAATAATGTATGGTGAGTGGGGGATGTAGCGAAATAGGGATAATACAAAAGGAAATGCAGCATGTTATTTACTGCGCCTGCCAAAGTAAATCTTTATCTTAAGATAATCGGTCCCAGAGAAGACGGATATCATAACATTGAAACGCTTTTTGAAAAAATAGCGTTATTTGATGAAATTTCGATTGAAAAAACGGAAGACAATACGCAAATTATATGCAGCGATTTAAGTATTCCAACGGACAAAAATAGCCTAATAGTGCGCGCTGTAAATTTGTTCAAAGAAAAAACAGGGATAAAAGACAAATTTTTGATTAACATCAAAAAAAGTATACCTGTTGGAGCCGGACTAGGCGGTGGATCCAGCGATGCCGCATCTGTTTTGAGGGGACTTAACGAGGTAATGGGTGGGGTAGCGGAAAAACAAACGCTTGGTGAAATTGCGCGGATACTTGGAGCGGATGTCTCTTTTTTTTTAGGGAACGCTAGTTTTGCTTATGGCAGAGAACGTGGGGATGAACTCGAAGAGCTGCAAACTGAATTTAAAATGTGGCATGTACTGGTGAGTCCGCCCTTTGGCATTTCAACAAAGGAAATCTATGGAAATGTATCTGCTTTTGGCTTGACAAAGGATAAGCGCCTTGATAGAATGTTCAGCACTTTTTTGGGGGAAAAGAACATTGTAGAATTAGGGAAAAATCTTCATAACGATTTACAAATAATAGTATTACGAAGATTCCCTGTTTTAGAAAAAGTGATTTCGGAGATTAAGAAAACAAAAACAAATGGTGTTCTTTTGTCCGGGAGCGGATCAACGGTTTTTGGTATTTATAAAACGGAAAATGACGCAGTTAACAGTGCGGATAAGCTTTGTGGAATGTTTAATAAAGACGAAAATTGGAGAATCCAAGTTGCGTCTACTTATTAGGTTAAGCGGTAGAGGATACCAAATCCGAAAAATGATGTCCCGAATTCGTGATGAATATGTAGTTACATGTTTTTTTGTAGGGGACGGGCATGTCGGTCCCGTAGAATTTAGTATAAACGAAAAATGTATAATAAACTGATTTGTTTCTGACAGATATTTTGGGTTTTTAGTACATACTGAATGTTCATCTAAGCGAAAGGAGAGATGCATGAAAATTACAGAAGTGAGAATTTTCCCGACAGAAAGTAAAGACGGTAAACTTAAAGCATTTGCTACCATGACATTTGATGACTGGTTTGTTGTCAGAAACGTAAAAGTTATACAAGGGAATAATGGCCTTTTTGTTGCTATGCCTTCCAGGAAAGCTGTGGAAGCCTGCACTAAATGCAGGTTTAAAAATGTAGTAGGAAGTAAATATTGTAATCAGTGCGGTACTCAATTGAAAGAGGCAAGTATTCCTCAAGGTAATGATGAAAACGAAAAATATAATAGTCATATGGACATCGCGCATCCTATAACGCAGGATTGTCGGGTTTATATACAGGATAGAATCCTGGATGCATATATGAGAGATAATCAAGGTAAAAGAGAAGAAACAGCGCCTTTAGGGTTTTCTGAAAAGGAAAAAATAGAAGCTGCCGCTAAAGCAATACCGCCGGTTTCCGAAACTATTCAGACAATAGATGAACCGGTGATAGATATAGGTGCGAAGGATATAGAACTGTAAATAGCGCATCGGTTATCCGGTTGGCGGGTAGTGTAATGGTAGCACCGCAGCTTTTGGAGCTGCTTGTCAAGGTTCGAGTCCTTGCCCGCCAGCCAATTCTGTCAAAGGCAAAATTGGTTTGGTGTATTATAAAAAATGAGGCAAGAAGTTTTTTGAAAAGAGGAAGAACCTAAACAAAAAACGCTGAAACGGCAATAAAATATTAAACGTGTTAAGTATTAAATATAGCGCAAAACTAAGATAAAAAATGAACAATATTAAAGCAGTTATTCTCGCGGCAGGCCTTGGGACTAGGATGATAACAAGTGTGCCCAAGGTGTTGCATTGTGTCGGGTCAAAAACCGTTTTAAGACGAGTCATTGATAACCTAAAAAACAGCGGCATAACTAACATAGCGGCAGTTATAGGATATAAAGCCGAGATGATAGAACGTTCTTTTAAAGATGATATAAAGTTTATCCGTCAAAATAAACTTCTTGGATCAGGAGACGCGTTAGCCCAGGCAATTGATTATGTAAACAAAGCGGAAGTGGTTCTAGTCACTTGCGGAGATGCTCCACTCATTTCCGCGGGCATCTTTGAGCGGTTAATAGAAAAGCATATAAACGAAAAAGCGGCATGCACAATTTTAACATGCAATATGCTTAACCCTGTGTCATATGGAAGAATTGTGAGAAATAAAGCCGGAGCAGTAATTGGGATTGTTGAAGAAAAAGATGCTACGCCGGAAGAAAAGAATATCACAGAGGTTAATTCCGGAACATATTGTTTTCGCGGAAGTGATTTAAAAGAATTTATAAAACAAATAAAAATTAACGAAAAAAAGAAAGAATTTTATCTTACGGATATATTTGATGTTTTAGCTAAGAACAATAAGAAAATAGCTGCTGTAATTTGTAATGCTGAGGAAGTTATCGGAATAAATTCAAGGAAAGATTTAGCTGAAGTGAACGATATTATAAATAAAAAAACGCTTAATAAATTAATGGATTCAGGAGTTACGATAGTAGCCCCGGAATCTACATATATTGATGAAACCGCTATTATTGGAAAAGATACCGTAATATTTCCGAATACGGTTATTGAAGGAAATGTAGAAATTGCCGGAGAGTGCCGTATAGGCCCTTTTGCCCGGATTCGTCCAGGAAGCAAAATTTCAGCTAAAGTTGAAATAGGAAATTTTGTAGAAATATGCCGTACTAACATTGGGGAAGGTACAAGAGTTAAACACCATGCATATTTAGGCGATGCTATTGTGGGGAAGAATGTAAACATAGGAGCAGGAGTCATTACGGCAAACTATGATGGAGAAAAGAAAAACGTTACGGTAATAAATGATAATGTTTTTGTCGGGGTAGGCGCAATTTTTATCGCACCGGTGAAAATCGGAAAGAGTGCCAGGATAGGCGCAGGGAGTATTGTTACAAAAAATAAAGATGTTCCGGAAGGCGTAACAGTGCTAGGCGTACCGGCCAGGCCATATAATGGTTAGCCGGTTGGCCAGTTTGCCGGTTAGTCAGTTAGCCGGTTAACGTGAAACGTGTCGCATGAAACGTGTAATGTAGATTAAGGAGTATTTATTATGGATAAATTGATGGTTTTTTCAGGAAACGCAAATAAAAAACTGACACAGAATATTTGTGACAGCTTAAATGTTTCGCCCGGAGAGATAGATGTCTCCAGGTTTTGTGACGGAGAGACAAAGGTAAAAATAAAGCAGAATGTAAGAGGAAAGGATGTTTTTGTTGTTCAGTCGACATGTCATCCGGCGAATGAAAATCTTATGGAGCTTTTAATTATGATAGATGCGATGAAAAGGGCTTCCGCTCGCAGAATTACTGCTGTACTGCCTTATTTTGGATATGCGCGTCAGGACAGAAAAGATCAGCCGCGAGTGCCTATTACGGCAAAATTAGCCGCTAATTTGGTAGCAAGAGCGGGTGCGGACAGAGTCCTTACGATTGATTTACATGCCGGACAGCTGCAGGGTTTTTTTGATATACCGTTAGATAATTTATATGCTATAAGTATTTTTGAAGAGTATTTCAAAGCAAAAAAGCTAAAAGACGTTGTAATTGTATCTCCTGATGTCGGCGGGATAAAGATGGCTAGAGCTTATGCGAAAAGATTTGACGCGGGTCTTGCAATAGTGGATAAAAGACGTATCAGTGATGTAAAAGCGGAAGTAATGCATATTATGGGAGATGTGAACGGGAAAAACGTAATTCTTGTAGATGATATTGTTGCTACTGCGGGAAGTTTAACCGAAGCGGCAGCTGCTCTTAAAAAAAACGGAGCAAAAGATATTTACGCGGCAATTAGTCATGCAGTACTTTGCGGTCCGGCAAAGGAAAGGATAGAAGGTTCAGACATTAAAGAGTTGGTTGTGACAGATACGATTACAATAAACGAAACAAAAAAAATAAAGAATATTGTGCAATTATCCGTTGCGAGTCTTTTAGGAGAAGCAATCAGGCGTATACATAATGAAGAGTCTGTCAGCGCCTTATTTGAATAGTAAACAATAAGAATTTTGTTCTACTGTGTAAGTGGAATAAAATCTTGAGAGTTGTATCGATGTACGGCATATGACATACGATGTATGAACAAAAAAGAGGTGAAGTAAATGGAAAAGATAAAATTAAACGCAACAATGAGAACGGATCTTGGAAAAAGCGGCTCTAAGCATTTAAGAAAAAACGGACTAATTCCCGCAATAGTGTATAAAGCGGGAAAACAAGGCCTTAATGTGCAAATTGATAACAAAGAACTTTGGAAAGCGCTCCATACTGAAGCCGGAGGGAACGCGATTATCAATATGGATATTTTAAAGGACGAAAAACGTGTAAAAAAAACAGTTATTGTGCAGGATCTTCAGATTGATCCGGTAAATGATAAAGTTATGCATGTTGATTTTCACGAAATATCTTTAAAAGAAAAACTAAAAGTAAAAATCCCTGTTAATATTAAAGGTGAAGGTGTTGGAGTCAAAGAACAAGAAGGAGTTCTTACGCAGGTTCTTTGGGAAATTGAAGTTGAATGTTTACCGACGGCCATTCCTGAACATATTGATGTACATATAGACGAATTGCATATTGGTGAAGCCATTCATATTAAAGATATGACGTTTTCTCAGGAAATTGCCGTATTGGAAGAACCGGATCAGGTTGTTGTTTCCGTGAGTGTGCCGGAAGCCGAGATTGAAGAAGAAGAGGAAATTTCGACTGAGGAAGGGGCTGAACCCGAAGTTATAAAGAAAGGCAAAAAAGAAGAAGAGGGTGCAGGCGAAGAGGGCGCAGGACAGAAAGAAGAAAAGACTAAGAAGGAAGAATAAACGTGTAACACGTAGCACGAAACACGGAATAAATATGCGTGAAACGTGTACCTTGAAACGTGCAGCACATTATTATGAAAATTATTGTTGGATTAGGAAATCCGGGATTAAAATATAGAAATACAAGGCACAATGCCGGTTTTTTAGCGCTTAAAGTACTTGCGGATAAATATAATATAAAGATCAAAAAGAAAGGGTATAACGGGATTTATGGAATTGGCCGGATAAAACAACATGAAGTTATGTTGTTTGAACCCTTGACGTATATGAATCTTTCTGGGGAAGCCGTATTCTCCGTTTGTTCTTCAAAACTGGAAAGCTGGAAAGACCTGATAGTAATAAGCGATGATATTAATCTATCTTTAGGAACTATCAGATTAAGGGAAAAAGGTTCAGCAGGCGGGCATAATGGCCTTAAATCTATTATTGCTAAAATCGGTCAGGAGTTTGCGCGATTACGAATCGGCGTGGGTGCGGATTTTGAAATTGAGGATGTATCGTCGTATGTATTATCGGCATTTAAGCGTTCTGAAAAAGGGTTTTTAAAAGAATCTTTAATAAAAGCTCAGGAAGCCGTTGAAATGTGGCTTTTAACGGAAGATATAAAACAGGTTATGAACCGGTACAATGGACAGAATAACTTAAATAATTGATAAGATTATTCTAATAAAGTAAATACTGCGGAGTAGCAGTAAAACAACTTGATTGTATTAAAAATGTGTGTTATTA
>JBDRLO010000018.1:0-31331 GCA_043812935.1 Candidatus Omnitrophota bacterium | reverse complement strand
CGGCATTACTTGTTATCTGTTACCTGTTACGGACAGGCACGGGGGGCCTTGTCCCTACATTTACTAACTGGCTAACCGGCATGCTGAAAGGCATGGATTCAGTTGGATTTTTTTTAAACAGGATTCTCGTGTTATCATTTTTTACAAAACCAGGCTTGGCTATTTAATTTGAGTTCCATCTTTTTCTTTTAGCTGAATTTCTTTAACCGCTTCTACAAATGCGCCATAATCATCCGGGTGATCTAAAAACGCGTTTATCCCCAACGCCGGCAATCGGGTTTCGTCTATCTTAAATTCGGAATAAGAATAAACAATAACCGGCATATTCCTGAATTTTTTATCGCTTTTGATTTTTGTTAAAAAATTCTCGAATTCCTTTTTTTGCACATATTCCAAAAGTATAAAATGCGGACCGCGCCGCATCACCTGCATACATAAATTCTGCACATTCCCGCAAACAATAACATCATATCTTTCATCAACAAAAGCTTCCGTAATATTTTTAATGTGCGGACTGTTTTTAGGGGCGGCTAAAAATACAACCGGATTTATTCCGCCGATCGTTATCCTTTTAATTTCCGCAATCAGATGATTAATTTCAAACGGTTTAGACAAAAACCCTTCTACTTCTATTTCTTTAAAAATTTCTTCCAAATTTAACCTCGCAGTAACTATCAAAACAGGGTATTTGGTTCTTCCATGCGGAGTAAATATCTTATTATAAAATTCTAACCCTCCCATGTTGGGCATATTAATATCCAGCACAATTAAATCAGGTTTAATCTGTTTCAGTTTCAAAAGCCCTTCTTTCCCGTCATTCGCGGTAACTACAACATATCCCTCCGCTTCCAACTGAAACTTAATCATTTCAACAAAATCCGCTTCATCGTCAATTAATAAAATTGTCTTCTCTTTCATACGTTCCTTTTCTGCGGTTAAAAACCATTATTTTACCGGCAGAGAAAAACAAAAACTGCTGCCGTTTTTAATACTCGATTTTACCCAGATTTCTCCGCCATGCTGCCTGATTATTTCTTTGCAAATAACAAGCCCTAAACCGGTACCTTTAACATCCTGTGTCGACGGTTGGACTAATTGCTTAAATTTTTTAAACAATTCCGGGATATCTTTTTCCGAAATCCCCATACCCGTATCCGCAACACATACTATTACTTGCTTTTTTAAACAATTCATTTCTGAGGTTACGGTTATACCACCTTGCGAAGTAAACTTAATTGCGTTATTTATCAAGTTATCCAAAACCTGTGTTATACGATCAGTATCAATTTTAATCTTTGGGATTTTTTCGTCTAATTGCGCGCGGAGAAAAAGGCCATGTTCTTCAGCCACAGGTTTTTGGTTATCTACAACCCCTTGGATTATATTGTTCAGCGCATATTTTTCCATTTTAAGTCGAGCGCCTTCAAACTCCATTTTTGAAAGATCCAGGATGTCATTAATAAGCCTGTTTAACCTATCAACATTCCTTTTCGCTTTGCCCAATAAATCTTCCTGTTTCTGATTAATATCTCCAAACGCTTTTTTCATAACAATATCCAACGCCGTACGGATAGAAGCTAAGGGAGTTCTAAGCTCATGCGCCAGTGTTGATGTAAAAACACTCTGCGCGTCATACATAGTCTTCAGTTTTTTATTTAAAAAAACCAGTTTTTTGTTTTGTTTATTTATATTTTCCGTTAGGTATCTATTTTTTTCTTCTAAATCATATTTATCCACCGCCTGCCGCACAATATTTCTCAACTCATCGTCATCCCAGGGTTTATTCATAAACCGGTAAACTTCACCTTCGTTGATCGCGTCTTCTGCAATATTCACATCAGCATATCCGGTGAAAAGTATATTTACTACATTAGGATAAAGTTTTTTTATCTTCTTCAAAAACTCTACACCGGTTACCCCGGACATCTTTTGATCCGACATTACAACCTTAATGTTTCCGCTTTTAAAAAACTCCATTACTTCTTTATAATCTGTCGTTAGAAAAAGTTTATAGTTTTCTTTTCTAAAAACCCTCTTAAGCGAATTTAATACGTTTTGTTCATCATCAACAATTGCAACATCTATTGTTTTCATAATTTTCTATCCACTTTTTTTATTGTTTTCATTTTATCGGCAGTTTTATCGTAAAAACAGAACCCTCGCCGACTTTGCTTTCAACTTCAATTGTTCCGCCGTGCTTTTTAATTATTCCATGTGAGATTGAAAGCCCTAACCCTGTGCCTTTTCCGACCTCTTTGGTCGTAAAAAAAGGGTCAAATACCTTTAAAAGATTTTCAGGAGCTATGCCTTTCCCCGTATCCGCAATCTTAATAAGAACATGGCTGTCCGCGACAGATGTTTCAATAGTAATAATACCTTCTTCGGCTATTGCCTGCGCGGCATTAACCAAAAGATTCATAAAAACCTGGTTTATTTGTCCCGGATGACAAAAAACTAAAGGCAGTTTTCCGAATTTTTTGTCTATATCACACTTATATTTAATTTCGTTCCATACAATTTTTAACGTATTTTCAAGACATTTGTTAATATCCGTCTGCACCAGAGTTGTTTCATCCGTATGAGCAAAAGTCCTCAACCCTTCAACAATGTCTTTTACTCGGTCCGCCCCGATTTTAGTTTCTTTAAAAAGATTATCAACATCTTTTATGATATAATCTAAACTGTTTTCTTCACGTATATCCATAATAGCGGAAACAAACTCTTTATACTGTTTAAGCTTTTTTGTCTTATCTATAAATATCTCATACTGCGTTAAAAGCTTCTTGAAAACTTTAACATATTCGTTCAGCGTATTTAAATTGCTCAGAATAAACCCCATGGGATTGTTTATCTCATGCGCTATGCCCGCCGCAAGCTGCCCAAGGCTGGCCATTTTTTCTGATTGGACGAGCTGAACCTGGCTGTCCTTAAGCACACGGTTAACAGCTTCCAATTCTTTTGTCCGTTCTTTAACCCGCGTTTCCAGTTCATCCCGAGCTTTTAACAAAGCTTCTTCCGCTTTTTTTCGTTCGGCAATATCAATAAACGACTCCAGCAGGACTTCTTCTCCTTCAAGTATTATTGGTAAAACACTTTTTAAGATAGGTATTCTTTTTCCGTTTTTATCAATAAGTTCTTTTTCAGAAACATCGACTTCTTCTCCTAGATCTATAATTGGACATTTATTGTCTTCAGCAGGACAAATGAGGTTATGACAAATTTTTCCGACAACTTCCTTTTCATCCTTAATCCCCATCATTTCAAGAGCCGCTTTGTTAATCTTGCGTATTCTTTTATCTAACCCCACAATTATTATACCAAAAGGCAGCTCCTTTAAAATCGTGTTCGTAACATCCAAAGCCTGTTTCAATCGTTCCTCGGCCCTTTTACGTTCCGTAATGTCTAAAGAATACTCAATCATCTGTATCACATCACCATCTTCATCAAAAATAGGATACGCGTGAACTTCCACATTACGAAGATTTCCCTTACTATCATAATGTATGTGTTCAACAATCGCCGGTTTTTTTGTCCTTTTAACTTTTTCCAGAGGGCATCCGTGTTCAATCCCGGCGCATGGATTAATTCTTTTGTGCGTAATTTCGTAGCAAGTTTTATCTTTTGGCAGGATATTTTGACAAGCCGCGGAATTTGCAACTTGTATCTTATAATCATTAGTATCTATAACATAAAAAGGATGCGTAAGCGAATCTATTGTCTTGAAAAAAAACTGATTTTGCTGATAAACTTTTTTTTCCGCATGCTTCCTCAAATTTACAATATGCTGAGCATAAAACCCGAAAAACACCAAAAGGACAACGACACAAGATCTCATCCAGAATTCATGAGGATCAGGCATCAGCAAATGCTGCATAAAAGTCTGATCTGTTAACCCAAACACATATATATGAACAACAACTTCAAACACCCAAAAAAACACACCAAGAATAACCCCCAAAAGAACTATAGTCCCGAACCATAATGAAAAAATGTTACCATTTTTTTTGTTCATATAATCCCCTTAAACGTTTTATACGAAATAGGGTTGCCGTCATTACTTTTTAAAAATTCATAGATTTATTGTATTCGCGGAAAAAGCGGATCTTTTTTCGCGGTTTTTGTCCCACTGGGAAACTTTCTCCAGTTATCCTTGTTTTTTACTGCACAAAGTTCCTCTTTATCCGAAATATCATCAACTTGCCCTTCAAGTCCCAATTGATTCCAAATTCTTTGCGCTGTTTGCGGCATAAAAGGAAAAAGAGCAATAGCTGAACACCTCAAAACTTCCAACAAATCAGCAAGAATCAATTGTATTGCTTCCATATTGTTTTGCTTGGCGTAAGTCCATGGAGCGGATTGTTCAATATATTTATTCGCTTTGCCGACAAGCGCCATGATTTCTTCTAAAGTTTCTTTTAATAAAAGTTTTGGACTCAGCATATACTCTTTTATTTTTGGGAATAACTCCCGCACTGTTTCACGCATATCCAAAGACCTTATAAATTGTTCTTTAGTAAAATTGTTTTCCAATGGCGCTTTCGGTGCTGCGCCTTCGAAATATTTTTCAACCATTGTAAGCGTCCTATTCAATAAATTCCCAAGATCATTAGCAAGATCGCTGTTATATATATTTATCAGCGCGTCTTCCGAAAAATTGCCGTCTAACCCAAAAGTTATTGTCTTAAGCAAAAAGTACCGTAACGGATCAACTCCGTATTTTTGCGTTAATTCAACCGGGTCCGCTATATTCCCTTTAGACTTTGACATTTTTTCATCCCCCATTTTCCACCACCCATGGGCAAAAATCGTCTTAGGAAGTTCAATACCCGCGCTTTTAAGCATTATCGGCCAATATACCGCATGGTGTCTCAATATATCTTTGGCAATTACATGTATATCCGCGGGCCAGTATTTATCAAACTCACGGCACGCGTAAAGGCCGGAAGCATAATTTATAAGCGCGTCAAACCAGACATACACCACATAATCTTTGTCAAAAGGAAGTTCCACCCCCCAAGACATCCTGTTCCTGGGACGAGATACACATAAATCATTAAGATTTTCTCTAAGAAACCCCAGAACCTCATTTTTTCTATATTCAGGCATAATGAAATCTTGATTCTCTTTTATATAACTCACAAGCCAATCTTGATACTTACTCATTTTGAAAAAATAATTTTTTTCTTTTATATGCTGCAGTTTTCGATTACATTCCGGACAAATGCCGTCTTTTGCCTGGCTATCGGTCCAAAAAGTTTCGCACGGCACACAAAACCATCCGTCATATTCACCTTGATATATATCGCCGTTTTCTTTCATAGCAGTAAGAAATTCCTGAACCTGTTTCTTGTGCATTTCGTCAGTTGTACGGATAAAGTAATCATATTTAATGTTTAAAATCTCCCACACGTTCTTAAAATTCGGAACGATTTTATCAACAAACTCTTTTTCCCGGCCTTGTTCCAATCCTGATTTCAATGCCGCTTCCTCTATTTTTTCTCCATGCTCATCCGTGCCTGTAAGAAAAAAAACGTCCTCTCCCAGCATTTTGTGGTACCTGGCCAAAACGTCAACCGCAATTTGAGTATATGCATGGCCGATATGAGGATTCGCGTTAACATAATATATAGGGGTTGTAATATAAAACTTATTTTTTTTCATGCCGATTGCTTTAACTCCTTTACTTCCTCAGTTGTTATATCTTTTATTTTTCCTTCTCCATAATCAACCGTAATTATCCCTTTTAAGGGGTTCACTGCTATCACCTTACATTTACCCTGCTCAGTTGTAATTTCCTTCCCCACCTTGGGCAATGATTTCGAAGCTTCCTTATAATTAGCGTATTCATATCCCAAACAACACATAAGACGACCGCAAAGGCCTGAAATCTTAGAAGGATTAAACGGAAGATTCTGGACTTTAGCCATTTTTATAGTAACCGGTTCAAAATTTTTAAGAAAAGACATACAGCACAGCTCCCTACCGCAAGAACCGTGTCCGCCAAGAAGCCGGGCTTCGTCTCGCACCCCAATCTGCCTTAACTCAATACGTACCCTGAAAATACTTGCCAAATTTTTCACAAGGTTCCTGAAATCTACCCTGTTTTCGGATGTAAAATAAAAAATTATTTTTGACCTGTCAAAAGAATATTCCGCGTCCACAAGTTTCATCGGCAGTTTATGTTCCTGTATCTTCTTTTCACAGACATTCATAAGATCTTTTGTCTTTGCTTTATTTTTGGCTATCTGTTTCTCATCCCAAGGATTACTTTTTCGAATTACTTTGCGCACAGGTTTTCCCGTAATTTTAACGGCTTCCGTAACCTTTTCGCTAGGCGCCGCTACCGTTCCGTATTCAAGCCCTCTGTCAGCTTCAACAATAACCCTGTCGCCAACTTCAAATTTTAATCCTCCGGTAATAAAATATTTTATCTCTCCGGCAGTTCTTAACTGTACCTGTATAATTTCATTCATTTTTATAGTCTCCTCATCTCTGCTTATACTTCGAAGCTTTACTATTTTCGAGGTCTGACCCCAATTAATCTTTTAATCTTCCCGGCAAAATCTGCGCTGCCAATTTAGGGTTAACATTCCCCATCAATGCGCGTCTTATGTTAACCAACTTTTCAACTATCTCATATATTTCATTTATCCCGCTTTTTTTAAAAAAACTATACATTTTTGAATCAAAAATGTTTTTGTCAAAAACAACGTTCTTTACCCCTTCTTTTTCCATAACTACATCCCGGAAAAACATTATCATCATCTCAACATCTTCAATAAGATAATCCTTACTCTCTCTTGGCCAGCTTAAACACGCACACCCGTCTTCATCAAGAATCTGTTCAAGCATG
The DNA here is from genome assembly GCA_043812935.1 of Candidatus Omnitrophota bacterium. Lineage (GTDB taxonomy): Bacteria > Omnitrophota > Gorgyraeia > Tantalellales > Tantalellaceae > JBDRNE01. The sequence continues at coordinate 24,478 of JBDRLO010000018.1, read as the reverse complement.
GCTAAACACTCGCGTTTCCGTTCGCCAATATCTTCATTCATCATTTCAAGAGCTTTTCCCGGCGACCCTTGAGCTAGACAAGCAAGAAAATACGCATCACTGTCCTTAAGATCAGACTGTTTCATAACAATACTTTTTGCAAGTTCAATCGGTAAACAAGAAAATCTTACTTCCGAACACCTGGACACAACCGTTGCAAGAAGAAGCTCTTTTCGGCTGGTAATAAGAATTATTACAGCTGTTTTAGGCGGTTCTTCTAAAATTTTCAATAAAGCGTTCGCTGCTTCCTGCGTTATCATATGCGCGTCTTCAATAACACACGCGCTTACCCCTGCTTCATAAGGTTTTAAACTTAAGACTTCTTTAACGTTTCTTATTTCTTCTATTTTAATCTTTTTGTTTTTTTCAGGTTTTATCCATACTATGTCAGGATGACTGCCTCCATCAATTTTCCGGCAGGTAAAACATCTTTCACAACCCTTCTCTTCTTCTGTCTTTTTTGAACAGATTAATGCCTTAACAAAACTCTTTGCAGCTAACGCCCGCCCGGTTCCTTCGGGTCCGCAAAACAAAAAACTGCCGGCTATCCTTCCTGCCTTAATACAATTCGAAAGATATTTAACAGCATTATCCTGACCTTTTATTTCGCTCAATAAAATCATATACCTCTTTTTTTATAAATTTGTACGTCTCGTCTATGTTGTCTTTTACCTGTATAATTTTTATTTTTTCAGGGAACTTTCCCGCGATATCAAGGTACCCCTGCCTTACTCTTTCATGAAAATCACACGGCCTTTTTTCCATTTTATCGGCCGCGCATCGCTGCCCGGCGCGAAAAAGACCGGTTTTAACTTCAACATCTAAAATAAGAGTAATATCAGGAACAATTCCGCTTGTTGCCGAATCATCAATGTTTCTTATCATATTGATATCCATTCCAGCGCCGTATCCCTGATAAGCAAAAGTAGCGGTATTAAAACGGTCACATATAACGATTTTTCCGGAAGTCAAAGCCGGTTTGATTATTTCTTCCACATGTTGAGCCCTATCCGCCTCAAAAAGCAATAGTTCAGCTTGTTTTACAAGTTTAATATCCTCATTTTTCAACAAAACATCCCTTATCTTTTGACCAAGCAAAGTCCCTCCAGGTTCACGTGTGTAAACAACTTCATATCCGGAAACTATAAGATCGTCTTTAAGTTTGGCTGAATGGGTACTTTTTCCACTGCCTTCCGGCCCGTCAAAAGTAATAAAAAAGCTTTTTTTCATTTCACTCTCCAAACAGGCCCTTCAGGGGTATCTTCAACCACTACACCTTTGACGATAAGCTCATCCCGGATCCTATCCGCTTCCGCATAATCCTTGTTCTTTCTGGCTTCGATTCTCCGCAAAACCAATTCTTCTATTTCTCTTTGCTTTTCTTTGTCAATTTCAGCTACATTCAGTTTTAATCCAAAAATCCCGGAAAATTCCAGAATTGTATCTTGGATAATTCTTAAATTCGCCTTTTTTTCACAATCTGATATATTATTATCAGCCAATAGTTCATTCCCGATTTTTACAGTTTCAAACATAACCGACATTGCCGCCGCTGTATTAAAATCATCATCCATAACCTCTTTAAACTTTTTCTTCGTTTTGTCTATAACTCTTTTATTTTTTAGCATGCCTGTAAACTCATCAGAACATTTACCATTCAGTTTATTAACCTTATCAAGAAATATTATTATTCGTTCCTTAGCCCTCCGCGACTCTTCCATTCGTTCATCACTATAATCCATAGGGCTTCTGTAATGACTGTTTAAAAACGCAATTTTCAAAAAATCAGGATCTTTATACTTATTCAAAAAATCCGTTATAGTAATGTAATTCCCCAAAGATTTTGCCATTTTTTCGTTTTTTACGGTCAAAAGCCCATTATGAATCCAATAATTGGCAAAATTCTTGCCTGTTGCAGCTTCTGCCTGGGCAATTTCATTTTCATGATGCGGAAAAATCAAATCCAAACCGCCTCCATGAATATCAAAGTGCGCGCCAAAAATGCTGGTACTCATCACAGAACACTCAATATGCCATCCGGGACGGCCTTTACCCCATGGGCTTTCCCAAAAAGGTTCATCTGTTTTCGCGGATTTCCATAACGCAAAGTCAAGCGGGTATTTTTTTCTCTTATCCTGATCAATACGAACGGCGCACATCATTTGTTCTTTATCCCGATTGGATAATTTTCCGTATTCTGCGAATTTTTCAACGCTGAAATAAACATTCCCTTCCGATTCATAAGCATACCCTTTATTTATCAAAACACTTATAAACTCTATCATTTGCGGAATATTTTCCGTTGCTTTGGGTTCTAAATCCGGGCCGTTAATTCCCATTTCAGCCATTTGATTATGATATACTTCCAAATAATAATCCGCGATTTCTTTTACTTTCCCGCGCAAAACATCTGTCCCTGATGTTTCTTGTTTTTTCAGCTCTTTCGCGGCTCTTTTTATAATTTTATCATCTATATCCGTAATGTTCCTAACATAACAAACATTAAAACCGGAATACTCTAAATATCTTCTTATCCAGTCAAAAATATAACTGCTGCGCGCGTGCCCGATATGCGGTACATCATAAACCGTAGGCCCGCATACATACATACGCACTTTGCCTTTTTTCAAAGGTTTAAATTCTTCTTTTTGCCTTGTCAATGTATTGTATATTGTAATCATATTTCTTCACATATTAACTATATGGGCGGTTCATGAAACACCCTGATCGTTTTTGTTATAAGAAGCTCGGGACAGGCATGCCTGTCCCCTACTAGATAAACGCCTAATTACGCTCCCATTTAAGCATCCATTTTTTTGTCTTCTTTGTCCTTCCTACTATGATAATCTTCGATTTCATGTTCAATATGGTCTATCTCATGTTGCAATTTTTCAAGCTGTTTTTGCAGCGGATCGGGTAAAGACGTATAATCAAGATTTATCCCGCCCGGAATACGCCGTCCGCTTTTTTTGGCTACACGTCCGGGCACACCAACTACAGTTGAATTATCAGGTACATCTCGAAGAACTACCGCATTCGCGCCAATAGAAACATTATTGCCTATAGTAATATTTCCCAACACTTTCGCACCTGCGCCAACTACAATATCATTTTTCAGCGTAGGATGGCGTTTGCCTCTTTCCTTACCGGTTCCGCCTAAAGTAACTCCTTGAAACAACGTCACGTTGTCACCTATCACGGTTGTTTCACCAACAACAACACCCATTCCATGATCAATAAAAAAACCTTTACCAATAACTGCTCCCGGATGGATTTCAATACCTGTTATCCACTTAGCAAATTGTGAAATAATTCTCGAAAAAAAAGGAATGGAATATTTCTTTTTTAAAAAATGCGCTATTCTGTATAAAACAAGAGCATGAAACCCTGAATAGGTAAAAATTATTGTCAAAGAATTGAGCGCGGCAGGGTCTCTTTGCAAAGCAGTTTCTATTGCTTCAGAAAAAAACACGCGCGCAATAATATAATACCCAACTACTATCCCTATAATTAGATATATCAAATTCATATATTCATCTCCATTAACTGGTTAACTGGTTAACAGGTTAACAGGGTAACCGGCTAACCAGACTCTTTCTCCAAAAGAACAACCACCTGAGCTTCAATAGCTTTACCCGCGCCAATATCACCCATTTTTTCAGATGTTTTGCCCTTAACATTTATTCTATCCGAAGAAACCCCTAAAATGCCTCCCAGTTTATTAATAATTTGTTTTCGGTATAGGGCAATTTTCGGTTCTTCACAAACAATAACTGAATCCAGGTTATTCAGTTTATATTGTTTTTCTTTCATTATGTTTTTGATTTGACACAAAAACTCCGCGCTGTCAGCGTTTTTATATTTACTGTCTGTGTCAGGAAACATAATGCCTATATCTTGCGCGCCTAAAGCGCCAAGTATAGCGTCACATACCGCGTGAATTAACACATCACCGTCTGAATGACCGACAGAACCTTTCGGGCTATCTATATTACACCCGCCTAAAATCATTTCCTGTCCATGGTCTAATCTATGAATATCATATCCGATACCTATTCTCATTTCTTCCATTGTCTAAATCGCTACCTTTATCTTTTACGCGTTACTATGCTGATCCCGCCGTTTTTGTGAATTGTTTTTTTCTATAAAGTTGGCAAATATCATTTTACCTGCTGAAGTTTGTAAAACACTCGTAATAGTTATATTAATATTTTTACCGATGAATTTTTTCGCGTTATCAATCACAATCATTGTCCCGTCATCCATAAAAGCAACTCCCTGGTTTCTTTCTTTTCCTTCTTTTCGGATATAAACATTAAGCTGTTCACCTGGAAAAACCACAGGCCGCATGGAATTAGCAAGATCATTAATATTTAGAATTGTTATACCTTCCAGTTTAGCAACTTTATTTAAGTTAAAATCGTTTGTAACAATAGGACAGTCCAGTATTTTTGCTAAACGCACAAGTTTAGCATCCACCTCTTTAATCTCAGACAACGGTTCTTCGTGTATTATAACTTCCGCGCCTTTTATCGTCTTAAGCCGTTCTAACATATCCAGTCCGCGGCGTCCTCTGTTACGCTTGGCGTCATCAGCGCTATCAGCGATCTGCTGCAGCTCTTTCAGCACGAAACGCGGCACCATGAGTTTTCCTTCTAAAAAACCCGTTTCACATATACCGGCTATTCTGCCATCAATAATAACACTGGTATCTAAAACATACAGCTGGTCTTTTCTGTCTTCACGGGAAAATCTCACATATGGTATTACTATATTGAATTCGTCTTTTCCTTTTATAGATATTACCATACCTAAATAACAAAATACTAAAGTGAACACTATCCTAAAAGCTGAATAAAAAATCTCATTCATCGGGATAAACCGCAATATTAATGTAACCATCCACGCCATAAAAAACCCAAATCCAAGTCCTACCAACGCCGCTGAAAGGTCACGCAAAGAAACTCCTTTCAGCTTTGCTTCCATCAATATAAGGATAATCGAACTAACTAACCCAATTCCCGCGCCAAGAGCAGGCGAACATGCCGGCACAACCGGCAATAGCGGTAATAAATAATATCCGCAAACCGCGCTCAGGACAACAAAAAAGGCCCTAATAAATTTTATTGTCATATTGCAATTCCTTTCCTTTTCAAAAACTTAATAAAAAATTATTTCTCGATAAATAAAAAACGTTATTCTCAATTCTTATTGTTAGCATTCGAACCTTTATGTAAAAGCTTCCATGGATGTTTTTTAATGTCATCCGTAAAATACTCTATATCGTCATACACTTTTTCTTGCACAAGAAGTTTGCCCAGCGTACCTTCCCCTCTTTTCAGCCTGCCGAAAATAACCGTAAGATCTTCATATAAAGTATCATCCGTGAAAAGTTTGCCCAGCGTTCCCTCTCCACGTTCAACACGCTGCATCAGCTGAGAAGCGTTTTGCATCAATTCTTTCATTTTTTCCATTTCAGAACCGACATTTATAGGATTTTTGGACAACAATTTATCCCCGTATTCTAAAAACCGAGTGGAAATACCCGGGGTTATTTCCAAATACTGTTCCCCTAAAATACCTAACGTGTTTATTCTAGCAATCGCGTCATCCGAGATCTTAACGTCACCATTAATTCTTATATCCAATTTAACCCGTGGTTTCCCTGCCTTTTCATCAAAATAAATTTCCGCTTTTTTAATATCCCCGACATGAACTCCGGCTAACCTAACCGGAGCATTTTCGGTTATCCCGTTAACCCTGTCAAACACTGAAAAAAGGTTATATCCTTTTTTCAAAACATACATATCGCTGATAGAAAAAACTATTAGAAACATTAAAAACACACCGACCCCCATAAAAAGTCCCACTTTCAATTCCAGCTTCTCATTCCTAAACATATATTTCCCCCTTCTAAAATCTGGAACCAATTCCAGCAGTTATAGGCCCTTCCGCGTCGCCATTTATAAATTGCTGAACAATTTGGTTTTTTGAATTCTTTATTTCATCAGGCGTACCAACCTCAATTATCTGTTTATCATAAAGCATGGCTATCCTGTCCGCGATTTGATAAGCGCTTTTCATGTCATGCGTTACAGTTATCGAAGTCGTTTTAAGCGTGTTATGCAAATACCTTATCAATTTATTAATAACATCTCCGGTAATCGGATCAACTCCTGTTGTAGGTTCGTCAAACAAAATAATTTTAGGGCTCATGCTTATTGCCCGCGCCAATCCAACTCTTTTTTTCATACCGCCTGAAAGCGCGGCAGGCTTCATGTTTTCTATGCCATGTAACCCTACCATTTCAAGACACTCTGACACACGGCGCTTAACCTGCACATATGACATATCCGTATACTCAAGAAGTTGAAACCCGACATTTTCCAATACAGTTAATGAATCAAAAAGAGCGGCACCTTGAAAAAGCATGCCAAACTTTAACCGCATCTGATCCAGCTCATTACTCTTAAGCGTTGAAATATCCATTCCTTCCACCAGAACCGTCCCTGAATCCGGCCTTACAAGTCCTATCATATGCTTTAACGAAACGCTCTTACCACACCCGGACCTGCCTATAATTACCAATGACTCGCCCTTTTTAATCTCAAGATTAAGATTTTTCAGAATCAGCTGTTTATTGAATGATTTGCTTATATTTTTTAACTCAATCATAATTATTCTTTTTATAATTTTTAGCTTAAACCCTTATTTTATCCCTTCAAATAATATGCCTCTAATGCGCTACAAAATAAAAAAGCCCGGTAAAAAAACAATCCGCGATAATAATCAGAATAAAACTCCTTACAACACTTGATGTTGTAGATCGTCCAACTCCTTCCGCGCCACCTTGCGAATTTATTCCTTCATAGCACGAAATAATACATATAATTGCGGCAAAAGACACGCTTTTAATCAATCCTGTCATAACATCTTTTACTGCTAAGGGATCCCAGGTCATTTTCATATACATTGAATGTGTTATATGCAATTTGCTTATGCCGATAAGATACCCTCCCGCTATACCGAAAAAATCCGCATACACGGTTAAAAGCGGAACCATGATAATCATAGCAAGAAACCTCGGCGTAACTAAATACTGCACAGGATTAGCTGACAATGTTTCTAGCGCCTCAATTTGTTCGGTAACTTTCATTGTTCCTAATTCAGCTGTTATAGCGGCGCCGCATCGTCCGGCAACAATTAAAGCGGTTAACACCGGAGCTAATTCCCTCGTAATAGACAATGCGACTAAAGAAGCTATGTACATTTCAGCTGACATCTGCATCAGCTGATACGCGCTTTGTAACGCTAACACTATCCCCGTAAAAAAACTTATCAAAAATACTATCGGAAAACTTGCTACACCGATTTTATTCATCTGTTCCAAAACTTGACGCCGTCTGGGATGCGCAGAAAATATCCCTACAACAGCCTGCGAAAGAAGGATAAAAAGTCCGCCAATATATTTTAAGCAATCTTCTATCCAAGTTTTAATACTAATAAAAGTTTTTTGGACAAAAATTTTTATTAGCCGTTTTATTCTCATAAAAAATCCATTCAGTTAAGTGTTTTCATTCACCTTAACAATATTTTTAAACGTTACGGTTTATTCTTTTGAGAATTTCAATTCCGTTTTGCCTTTTGGCGCAGTTACTTTAATTTTAGTCCCGTCTTTAAACGCACCCGACAAAATTTCCTCAGCTAAAGGATTCTCAAGATAACGCTGAATAGTCCTTTTTAAGGGCCGCGCCCCAAAAACCTTGTCAAAACCTTTATCAATAAGAAAAGCTTTGGATTTGTTATCAAGTAAGAGTTCAATATTTTTTTCCTTTAATCGTTCAGCTACTTCTTTAATTTCTATTTCGACTATTTGCTTCAGATCGGCTCTTGTCAAACTTCTAAATACAATTACATCATCAATTCTATTCAAAAATTCCGGTTTAAAAGTTTTCTTTACGGCTTCTAAAAGCCTTCCCTTCATTTCCTTATACCCTTCTTCTTCCTCTTGAGTTTTAAATCCTATAGCTCCTGCTTTTTTCAGCAAATTTGCGCCTATATTCGAAGTCATAATAAGTATTGTGTTTTTAAAACTCACTTTCCTGCCGTAGGAATCCGTAAGACGGCCTTCATCCAAAAGCTGAAGAAGTATATTAAAAACATCCGGATGCGCTTTCTCTATTTCATCAAGAAGTACTACAGAATAAGGACGCCTTCTTACTTTTTCGGTCAACTGACCGCCTTCCTCATATCCGACATATCCGGGAGGCGCTCCAACCAGCCTTGACACATTAAACTTTTCCATATATTCAGACATATCAATCTGAATAACAGCGTCTTCATCTCCGAACATTATCTCAGCCAGTTTCCGGCCTAATAACGTTTTTCCGACACCCGTAGGCCCCATAAAAATAAAAGTGCCTATGGGACGATTAGGATCCTTTATTCCCGCGCGTGAACGCCTTACCGCATGAGCAATAGCTGTTATAGCCTCATCCTGGCCGACTACCCGCGCTTTTAGCCCTTCTTCCAGCCTAAGATATTTTTCTGATTCTTTTTCTTCAACTTTAACTAATGGAATTCCCGTCCAATCCGAAACAATAGTCGCTATATCTTCATCAGAAACTATAACATCCTGTTTATTCTTTCCGCTTTTCCATTCAATTTTTTTCTGTTCCAAATCTTCTCGGGCTTTACGTTCTGAATCTCTAAATCGCGCAGCTTTTTCAAAATCCTGCTCTTTAACCGCTTCTTCCTTTTCCCGTCTAATCTCTTCTATTTTCTTTTCCTCTTCCGTTAACTCTTTAGGCAACACCATTGTTGACAGTTTAGCTTTGGAACCAGCTTCATCAATAAGATCAATTGCTTTGTCCGGCAAGAACCGGCCGCTAATGTATTGATCCGACATTTTCGCCGCGGCTTCCAGCGCTTTGTCGGAAAACTTTATCTTATGATGCGCTTCATATTTATCCCGTAATCCGTTTAATATTTTTATAGTTTCTTCAACACTTGGAGGATCAACCGTTACGGGCTGAAATCTTCTTTCCAAAGCCGGATCTTTTTCAATATTTTTGCGGTATTCATCCAATGTCGTAGCCCCGATACACTGAATTTCTCCTCTTTGCAGGGAAGGTTTTAAAATATTCGACGCGTCTATTGCGCCTTCCGCGCCGCCAGCTCCAACAAGAGTATGTATCTCATCAATAAAAACTATAACCTCCGGGGTATCCTTAATTTCTTTCATAACGGCTTTAATCCGTTCTTCAAATTGTCCGCGATACTTTGTTCCGGCAATCATCATTGCCAAATCAAGTATTAAAAGACGCTTTCCTTTAAGCACCTCCGGAATATCTCCCGCTATTATTTTCTGCGCCAACCCTTCAACAATAGCCGTTTTCCCGACACCGGCTTCCCCGATTAAGATCGGATTATTTTTTTTACGCCGGCTTAGAATCTGAATAACCCTTTGTATTTCTTTATCCCTGCCGATCACAGGATCTAATTCATCCTGACTTGCCATTTCCGTAAGATCCCTGCCAAAAGAATCCAAAGCCGGAGTTTTAGTACGTTTTTTACGCTTCGCATCCGCACCTGAAATTGCGCTATATCCGGGCACTGACGACCCTAACAAGTTTAAAACTTCATCCCTTACAGTTTTAAGGTCAAGCCCTACATTCAAAAGAACCTGGCTTGCCACTCCATCTCCTTCGCGGATAAGGCCCAGCAATATATGTTCCGTTCCGATATAGTTATGTCCGAGATTACGCGCTTCATCCATAGCAAGTTCAATAACTTTTTTCGCACGCGGCGTAAAAGGTATATCGCTTTCCATTATTTTTGCCGACCCCGGTTGGACAAGCTTTTCAATTTCAACGCGAATTTTATCAGAATCCATTCCAAGACTTGTTAATACCGCGGCTGCTACACCTTCACCTTCTTTAATCAAGCCTAACAATATGTGTTCGGTCCCAATATAATCATGATTAAGACTTTTTGCTTCCTCTTTAGCTAAAAGAATAACTTTTCGTGCTCTTTCCGTAAATCTGTTAAATGCTGGCATTCTTTACTCCTCCTACTTCTTTGGTTAGCCGGTTAGCCTGTTAGCCTGTTAGCCGGTTTATTATTATATTCTTTTCATTAGCCCTTATAACAACTTTTTGGTTAGCCGGTTAGCCTGTTAATTGATGATGTAGATACAATGGAAAGTCGCACCTCCATACGTAGGGACAGGCCTTGCCATATACCCTGTGTGGTACATGGCCGCTGCGTCTGTCAGATACATATCAAAAATTTATATCTTTGATCCAATGTTTTTCACATTAGATCTTATAATAATTCCTACCTTGTTTTGCTATCAGGAGGCCCCTTTTTTAATTATTTCTTTACAAGTTTTTCCCGGATAAGATCTGCTCTCTTTACATCTCTTTCGTACGGAGAAATTTCCCGGCCGTTTATTTTTTGCAAATGCGCCGGCTGCATATACAGTAAAACTTCATTTACTTCTCCGACAGTAATATCCTTAATCAAGCCAAGGTCTATTCCTAACCTTATAGATGATAACAATTTTATTGTTTCACTTGAAGTTATAATCCGCGCGCTTTTCAAAGTACCATAAGACCGGAATATTCTGTCACTTATTTCTTCTTTCTTTTTTAAAAGAAGCTCTTTTCTGGTTGTTTCTTCACGAATAATAATTTTATTTAATATCCTCTCGAGATTATCCAACACATCCATTTCAGAATGGCCCAATGCTACCTGATTAGATATCTGAAAGAAATCACCCGCAGCTTCACTATCTTCCCCATAAAACCCTCTCATTGTCAGGCCCAGTTTTGAAATTGCGTTAAAAACATTTTCAATCTGCCCTGTCATAGATAAAACCGGTAAATGAAACATCACCGAAGCCCTCAGTCCTGTCCCTGTATTCGTAGGACAAGACGTTAAGTATCCAAATTTGTCCGAATAATCGAAAGGTACATATTTAGCCAACTCTGTATCTATTTCGTCAAGTATACGCCATGTTTCCATTATACTAAAACCTGATTGAATAACTTGAATTCTTAAATGATCTTCTTCATTCAGCATAAGACTTATCATTTCATTTTCCTCAACTATAAGCCCTTTATGCGCAGTGTCTACCATATGCTCATGGCTCATTAAATGCCTTTCGACCAAAAAATTCCGATCCAGTTTCGAAAGATCATTTACAGGCATATAAAGCGAATTCTTAAGCATTTTTGTCTTTTTAACGGCTTTAACCAATAGTTGAAGAGTTTTTTCTCGTTGATCATTATTCGCACGGCTAAAATATAAATGTCCTGCCACATTACGCGCCACCCGCGCACGTGTAGACATTGCAACGTTAGATCTTGGCCCTACAGCTTTAAGCCATTCACTTTTTTTGTACAAAAAATCATCCAATTTCATAAACTTCCTTAACTTCCTTTTCAATGCTTTTTAAATATTTTATCTACTTTATACTACTTTTCTTCCAGATCTCTAATTCTATCTCTTAATAAAGCCGCTTTTTCAAATTCTTCTTTTTTCACCAGTTCTTTCAGTTCATCTTTTAATTCTTTAATACTTTTTGTATTCACCGCAGCCTTCGCGCTCCCATAGGGAACTTTTCCGATATGTCTATCTGAACCATGAATTTTTTTTAGCAATTCACTCAATTTATCTGAAAATGTTTCATAACACTTACCGCATCCAAGCCGGCCGGTATTTTGAAAATCATAGTAACTCATACTGCATACCGGGCACTTTGCAGTCAAATCTTTCTTCAGTTGCCCCTCTGACATGGAAGGACTAAAATCCACCAAACCGGACAAAAGGTCAGCTAATCCGAAATGCGACTGCATTTCATCGCTTTTGGCTTTAGCGCATTCTTCACAAAGATGAAGTTTTGTCACTTTATCATTAACAACTTCCGTTAAATGTACAGTTGCTTCCCGCATTCCGCATATGTTACATATCATATAAACCCCTGCATGGTTAGCCGGTTAACCGGTACCCCGGTTTGCCAGTTAATAAATAATTTTTTAAATTTTATTTAATATTTTGTGCCTTCGCTATGTGTCAATTCTACAAACTGTTCCCGCAATCCCTGGGTAATGCTTCCGGGGTTACCGTCCCCAATAACTTTATCTCCTATTTTTACCACAGGAATTATCTCTGCCGCTGTACCTGTTAAAAAACACTCTTCCGCAGTAAAAAGCTCATCAATCAACATTTTTTTGTATTCAGTAGGCATACCTTTCTTTTTCGCTAGTTCAATAACTGTTTTTTGTGTTATCCCTTCAAGCGCTCCGACTTCACTGGGCGGCGTTATAAGTTTACCCCCGCGAACAATAAAAATATTATCGCCTGTACACTCCGCAACATACCCATCAATTGAAAGCATTAAAGCTTCTTGGGTTCCCGCTTCTATAGCGTCAATTTTACCTAAAATGTTATTAATATAATTTAACGATTTTATTTTTGGGTTAATTGAATCCGGATGATTTCTTTTTGTTTTAGCTACGGCAATAGCTAGACCATTTGTATAATAATCTGCTGGATATAAAGATATTTCTCCCGCTATAATAAATATTGTGGCAATCTTGCACTTACGCGGATCCAACCCTAAATCTCCCGCGCCTCGTGTAACAACAACTCTTACATAGGCATCATCTAAACCGTTTATTCTAATTGTTTCTAAAATTTTATCCCCAAATTCCTTTTTAGACATAGGTATTTGTAGTTTAATACCTTCCGCACTGGCATATAATCTGTCTAAATGCTCAGGAAGCCTGAATACCTTTCGGTTATATGACCTTATACCTTCGAAAACACCATCCCCATAAAGCAATCCATGGTCAAAAACAGATATTACTGCGTCTTCTGAATTAACAAAGTTTCCGTTTAAAAATACTTTTGATCCCATCATTATCTCTCTTTCTGTTAACTATGAGTATACGGACAAATTTTGAATAATAAAATTAATATTATCATTTTTTATAATACTATAATAATGACCTGTAATTTATTCAACGTAATTCTCTTTAATAGTAGTTTTTTTCTTTTCTATTTTACCATCCCGCATTAAATACTCACTATGAAAAAAGTCATCATTAAGCAGATGATGAGAAACCACCACAATGCTCATTTTCCGTTTTTCACTAATTTTTTTTATAAGGCTATAAATTTCCTGGCGTAATTCTGAATCTAAATTACCGGTAGGCTCATCGCAAAATAAAATATCCGGTAAATTTATTAATGCCCGGGCAACAGCCACGCGCTGAGATTCTCCGCCAGAAAGCTGAGCGGGTTTATGTAAAACCCTTTCATCCATACGTACAATTTTTAAAAGTTCATTGGCTCGGGTTCTGATAGTTTTCTTATTTTCTTCGCCTCTGATAACAGCCGGCATCATAATATTTTCAAGTACATTTAGTTCCGGCAACAAATAAAAAAACTGAAAAACAAATCCAAAATGCCTGTTCCTGATATAGCTTCTTCTATTTTGGGACATTTCATATATGTTCTTTTTACCCGGAAAGATCACCTCTCCGGACGTAGGACGGGTTAATCCGCCAAGCATATGCAAAAGCGTAGATTTCCCTGCACCGGAAGGACCATATATATATACTCTTTCACCTTTAGCAATATGCAGGTTAGCATCACTTACAGCGGAAATATCTTTTATCCCCTGTCTAAATATTTTTGTAACATTCTCCGCCTTTAACATATTTTCCTATTCACCATTATCACATTTTTACATCTTCAACAACCGTGTACTTTACAGCAAATTGTTTTAACTGGCGTACAGGCCAACCGGTTAACCGGCTAACCGGCTAACCGATTACTCATACCTAATCGCTTCCACCGGGTCTAATCTTGACGCTTTCCAGGCTGGATATATACCAGCGGCTATGGACAAAAATAAAGCGATTGAAATAATTAAAAAAATATCACTGCTTTTTATCTGCACCGGTATTTCAGTAAAATAATAAACATCGCTGGGAAATACCGCCACACCCGTAATCTTTTCTATAAAATTACTTACTATATTAATTCTGTTTGCAATGTATAATCCCGCAACACTTCCTAAAGTCACTCCTGATACCCCGATTAACATTCCCTGTAAAATAAAAACTAAACTTATACCGCGGGTATTCGCGCCAATTGCTTTTAAAATACCAATATCTCTTGTTTTTTCCATCACCATCATGATAAGCGACCCTGAAATATTAAAACACGCCACAATAATAATTAGGCCAAGAATAACAAACATCATCTTCTTCTCTAACGCAAGCGCCGAAACCAGATTACGGTCAAGATCCATCCATGTTTTGACCATATACGGATAACCCAACATATTTTGAAAACGTTTTTTTATTTCATAAGCATTATCCGCGTCCGCTAATTTAACGCCTATCCCAGTAACGGCATTATTTAACCGGAATATCTCCTGCGCTGTTTCTACATCGACTAAAGCCATATTCGCATCGTAATCATATCGTCCCGAATTAAACGTACCGACAACTTTCACTTTAATCCGCTTAAAATCTATGGCCGAATATGGCACAAAAATTTCAACAATATCGCCAATATCGATATTTTCGTTTCTCAATAATTCTTTTCCCAGAATTAGCGTTCCCGGCCCTAGTTTGCCGCCGGATTCTCCAGCATAGTTAATAAGCTTAGTAACTTCGGATTCTTTTTGAGGATCTATACCTTTTAGAATAATACCGCTTATAGCCTCATCTTTCTTGATAATTGCCTGCCCTGTAACAAAAACCGAAGCATTTTCAACTTCAGGCACTGCTTCTATCTGCGAGACCAAAGAATTATAATCAGTTATTCCGTCTTCCCTCATTATAATTACATGAGCGTAAGTACCAATTATTTTGTTTTTAACTTCTGAATCAAATCCGTTCATTACGGACAAAACTATTATAAGAGCGGCAACACCTAAAGCAACTCCGGAAGCAGAAATCCCGCTTATCAAAGAAATCATGCCTTCTTTTCGTTTTGAAAAAAAATATTTTATACTTAAAAAAAATGTCCACATAATATTGGCTAACCGGTGAACCAGTTAGCCGGTTTGCCGGTTAATAATTCTTTCTTTAAAAATTTTTGATCCAATGTTCTTCATAAAATGCCCCTTTCTTAACGGACAGGCACAGGGGCCTGTCCCTGCCGACTAACTGGCTAACGGGCAAACCGGCTAACCGATCACTCCGGCCGCATATGCGGGAAAAGAATAACTTCACGAATATTTGCCGAATCCGTAAAAATCATTGCCAGCCGGTCAATCCCTATTCCCAAACCTCCGGCAGGCGGCATACCATACTCAAGCGCCCGAATAAAATCTTCATCCATCATTGCTTCAGGATCAGCTTTAACCTGTTCTTCAAATCTTTTTCGTTGATCTATTGGATCGTTTAATTCGGAATACGCGTTGGCTATTTCCATTCCCCCCATATAAAGTTCAAACCTGTCAACAATCCCGGGAGAATCCTTTTTCTCTTTAGCCAAAGGGCTTAGTTCCTTGAACATATCCACAACAAATACAGGATGTGTTTCCGCCTGCGGCTCAACTAATTCACCTACAATATTAATAATTTGTGTTTTACTTACTTTATCGCCTTCAATTACAATGCCTTTTGTTTTAAGTTTAGATATCCATTCATTCAAAGGATCACTAACTTTAATCCCAAAATTTGTTTCCATAAGTTCCGCGAATGAAACCCGTTTCCAAACCGTCAAATCAATATCTTTTCCCTGATATGTAAACTTCTCTGTACCAAGTAAAGTTTTTGCCGCCTGGCGAATAATGTCTTCGGTAAGTTTCATCATCCCGTCACAATCAGAATATGCCTCATACACTTCCATCATTGTAAACTCAGGGTTATGTCTTGTAGAAATGCCTTCGTTCCGAAAAGACCGGTTAATTTCAAAAACCTTTTCAAACCCGCCCACTAAAAGTTTCTTTAAATATATTTCCGGCGCAATACGAAGATACAAATCCATGTCCAAAGCCTGATGATGTGTCTTAAAAGGTTTTCCAGCCGCCCCTCCCGGAATCGGATGCATCATGGGAGTTTCCACTTCCAAAAAACCGCGAGTATCAAGCGTTTCTCTAATACTCCGAATAAGGTTTAACCTTGTTTTAAATTTTTCCCGGGCAGAATCGTTTACTATTAAATCAACGTACCTTTGCCGATATCTTGTTTCTACGTCTTTAAGACCATGCCATTTTTCAGGAAGAGGCAATAACGACTTTGACAAAACAACATACTCTTTAACCTGAATAGTATCTTCCCCTGTCCTTGTTTTGAAAAGCTCGCCTTCTACAGAAATAATATCGCCTATATCTAAACTTTTCAGTATATCAAAAGGAGTTTCTCCGACAATATCTTTTCGAAAATAAACCTGCATCCGTCCGCTAAAATCTTTTACATCCATAAAAATACTTTTTCCGTGCACCCGGCTAGCCATTATTCTGCCGGCAATCTTAGATTTAATGCCTTCGCTATAATCACTTTTAACAGCAGCAATACTTTGAATCCCGGAAATACTTTCACCAAAAGGGTCAACCCCCATATTTTGTATTTTTTCAAGATTTTTGTACCGTTGTTCAATTAATTCATTTTTTTCTTCCATACCAATACCTTTTTTGAATTTTAATTTAATTAATATTATTTATATAATTGTTAAACCTCTATATATAGGGCATTTGGCCTCACCCAATTATATACACTATGATTTGTTCTGTCAATGGAATTGCACCCACACCCGTAGGGAAAGACAAAAACATATACGTTACACATAACATGTGGCACGCTGCACGTTACAAATCTCACGTTACGCGGTTCACGTAACGGACAGGCACAGGGGCCTACTAATCGGCTAACTACTTATCGGCCAACTAGTTTCATAAACTCTTCTTCCGACAGGATTTTTATTCCTTTTTCTTTTGCTTTATTTAATTTAGAACCTGCTTTTTCCCCGGCAATAACAAAATCAACATTATTCCCTACACTGGAAACAACTTCTCCGCCTTCAGATTCTACTATATCTTTTGCTTCCTGGCGGGTCAATTTTTCAAGGGTTCCTGTGAAAACAAATTTTTTTCCGGACAATTTACCTTTTTGAAGCAATTTGATTTCCCTGATAATAACTCCGGCTTTCTTCAAACGGTTTATTTCTTTTATATTTTCCGGGGCGCTAAAAAAATCTATTATGCTATCGGTTATTTCTGGGCCTATCTCTTTTATCTCAACTATCTTATCTCTATCTGCTGAGATGATACTTTGTAAATCTCCAAATTTTTTTGCCAAAAGAGCCGCAATATGTTTCCCTACGTTTCTAATCCCAAGTCCAAAAATGAACCTATCTAACGTGATGTTTTTCGATTTTTCGGCCGCCGCTAAAAGATTATTCGTCCGTTTATCTTTCCATCCCTCAAGCTTTATTAACTCATTTCTATTTAAAGAATATATGTCCGAAATGTTGCGAATAAGCCCTTTGGAATATAAAAGTTCCACTGTTTTCACGGAAAACCCGTCAATATTTGCCGCTCCTTTGGAAGTATAATGGATTATTGTTTCTTTTAATTGAGCCGGACAGGCAAGCCCGGCCGGACAACGGCAAAAAACGTCTTCCCATTCTACTTTCGCGCCGCAGCTGGGACATTTCAGCGGCATATGAAACTCTTTTTCTTTACCTGTTCTTTTTTCTTTTACCACTTCCGCTATATATGGAATAACATCTCCGGCTCTATGAACTTTTACATAATCGCCAATCTTAACGCCTATTTTTTTTATCTGATCCATATTATGAAGCGTTGCCCTTGAAACTGTCACCCCCCCCACTTCAACCGGCTGCAAAAGCGCCAATGGAGTAATAACTCCCGTACGCCCAACCTGGACAACAATATCTTCCAACCGGGTGATTTCTTTCCGCGGTTTAAACTTATAAGCAACGGCCCACTTAGGATTCGTGGTTCTTGCCCCTAACTTTTCCTGAAATTCAATCTTATTAACTTTTATAACAATACCGTCAATTTCATAATTAAGATTGTCACGCGCCGCCTCCATAGTATGATGATATTCTTTTGCTTCTTCGATGTTCCGGCAATGTTTTATATTTGGAGAAACTTCAAAACCCATTTCTTTTAAAAATTTAACCGCCTCAAATTGTGTTGCCGGCGCATTATCTGAAACCGCAAGTATCTGATAACAATAAACATGAAGTTTTCTTTGCCGGGTTACGCGATAATCCAGCTGCCTCATTGATCCTGCCGCTACATTACGCGGATTGGCAAAAGCGTCCCCGCCCTGCGCTATCTGACTTTTGTTCAATTCTTGAAAATCCTTTATATGCATCATAACTTCACCGCGAACAGCAAGATGTTTCGGCACACCATTACCTCTCAAACGTTCGGGCACATTTCTGATAGTCCTAACATTAAGTGTCACATCTTCTCCGGTTATACCGTCACCGCGAGTTGCTCCCCGGACAAAAACACCATCTTCATAAACAAGTTCTATACTAAGCCCGTCAAGTTTGGGTTCGCACAAATAGTCGATCTTTTCACCCAATTCTTTAACGCACACTTTATTAAAATGATCCGCACCAGCATCATCATTTACGCTTTCAAGGCTAAGCATAGGCGCAGTATGCCGCTTTTTTTTAAACTTCTCCGGAATGGGAGCTCCGACAGTTTGTGTGGGAGAATCAGGTGAAACAGATTCCGGATACTTAAGCTCTAATGCCTTAAGTTCGCGGACTAATTCGTCATATTTCCCATCGGAAATTCTAGGCAGGCCATCCACATAATAAAGCCTGTTATGCCTTAGAATTTCCTTTTTGAGTTCATTAATTTTTTTACTTATGTCTTTTGTCATATTATTTTGTTAACACGCGGCGAACCGGCGCTCTAATAAAAGGCATTATCCCGCAAACCCCGTCTTTAGAGTTTTAACTTCTCTCACTCTCTCTCGGATTTAATCAAAGCAAGCAGCGCTTACGAAAATGAAAGAGTGCACCAGTTAAGAAAATTAGCATTCTCCTATCATCTCTTAAGCGTTTTAATCAATTTATCAACTGTATATGTGTTTATCACATCTTTTTTTTCAAGCCAGGCTCTTCGTGCCGTCACTACTCCGTACTTTATTTCATCAAGCTGCGACGCGTCATGCGCGTCAGTGTTAATTACAAATTTAGCTCCAAATTCTTTTGCCCGGCGGCAATGTAAATCATTCAGATCGATACGCTCTCCATGCGTATTAATTTCCAGACAAACATTATTTTCAGCAGCTTTTAAAAAAATTTTATCAAAATCTGCCTGTATCGGCTTACGCGTTGTTATAAGACGGCCCGACGGATGCGCAAGAATACTGACATATTTATTATCCATTGCCCGAAGGATACGATTTGTTTGTTTTGCTTTATCTAAACTAAACTTCGAATGAACAGCAGCAATTACCACGTCTAATTCTTTCAGCACATAATCCTCAATATCAAGTTTACCGTCTTCAAGAATATCCACTTCTACCCCTGCTAACACTTTTATCCCGCTTATTGTTTCCCTTATCTTTTTAATATTAGCAATATGTTTCAAAAGCCGTTTTTCGTCCATCCCGTTTGCAATTCGTACATTTTTTGAATGATCTGTTACCGCAAAATACCGGTACCCTTTTCTTTTTGCCGCTAATACCATCTCCTTTATTGTCAAACTCCCGTCTGTTTCTACGGTATGTGAATGTAAATCCCCTTTTATATCCTTTAATCGTATAAGATTCCGCGGTAATTTTCCGGCAAGCGCGGCCTCTATTTCCCCCTGATCTTCACGAAGTTCCGGAGCACACCACTCCATACCTAATTTGCGATAGACCTCATCTTCCGTTTTGCCGGCAATTTTAGTTTCCCTGTTTGAACTGCTAACAGAAAATACGCCATATTCGTTTACTTTACAATTTTTATCTTTTGCTATTTTTCGTATTTTAATATTATGCGCTTTAGACCCGGTAAAATACACAAGCGCTGCGCCAAAACTTGTTTCATCTATTATCCTAAGATCTACCTGCGGGCCTTCTTTAATCACAATGCTTGATTTTGTCAATCCTTTAGCTGCAACATTTTTTATGTTCGGGAAACGAACAAAATAATCCATTGCTTTTCCCGCGTTTTTAGCAGATGCCAAAATATCCACATCTCCTATTGTTTCCCTTCCGCGGCGCAGGCTTCCGGCAATTTCAATTTTTTTAAAATTAACTGATTTTTTTAAATATTTAATTACCGTACCTGCAAAATATTCTGCCTCCGCCAAAAGAAACCTTCCTTCTTTTTGGCGAAAATACTGTATAGCTTCCAAAAGTTTTTGGCTGGTTTTCTCCCCCATTCCTTCAACCCGCGATAACTTGCCATTTTTACACGCTTTTTCCAAATCATTTACGTTTTTAATTGCCAGCTCTTCTTTAAGTTTTTTAAGTTTTTTGGGGCCCAATCCTGCTATGTTCAGCAGTTCCAGAAACCCTTTCGGGAATTCTTTCATAAGATCATCATAATACTTCAAATGTGAAGTATTAATCATCTCCACAATTTTTTCCTTAAGATCCTTGCCTATTCCGGAAATATCATTTAATTTTGAAGGGTCTTCTTTATAAACATCTTCTACCTGACGTGAAAAATCTGTTAGATTTTGAGCGGCGCGCCGGTAAGCGCGTATTTTGAAAACATTTTCACCTTTGATCTCAAGCGCGTCTGCTATACGAAAAAAAACTGCGGCAACTTCTTTATTATCCATATTATTAACAATCGAAATTTATATATCCGTTACTAAAATTTCTAACTTAATTTTTTATTTTTTAAAACTTCTTTTTGAATACGATCCAGATAAGCATCCGCTTCTTCCATATTTTTAAATATGTTCAACCCCGGAAGAGCTTTTACGACTTTAAGGACTTTTTGTATCTGCGGCTGAAGATTGGTCATCATAAAAACACCTTTCACTCCTTCAATCCGTTTTTTAGCTTTTACAATCATACTCAATCCCATACTGCTTATATAATCCACGCCTTCCATATTTAACACAAGTACGTGTACTGACTCATCTACATGTTTTTGTATTTTTTCATCAAATATTTTAGAAGTCAAAGAATCAATAACCCCGACAGGAGATATAAAACAAGTATGATCTTGTCTGGTAACTTCCACCACAAGCGGCATTTTCACCTCCGGTTTCTACTCTATTTACGACATAACAAACTAAAGCTGTATTCATTCGAATCATTTCAGCACAATCACAATTATACTATGTATTAACAGAAATCCAACATAATTATTCCTTTTTTATTCTGAAAGTCTCGCCTGAACCCATATCGGTCAATTTATAATCCCTAGAAAAAACAATTGTTTTTCGTGAAAAATCAAATATATGTTGATTTTAAATCAATGAAGCTATATACTATTTCCGTCATGGACATACAAACTCTTTTAACAGAATGCATAAATCGGAATCAAAACGCCTGGGCATCATTTGTAAACATCCATAATAGGCTTATTGCAAAAAGTGTAAACCATAAATTAAACCAGCTTGGCTTAAAATTCACAAAAAGTGAACGGCAGGATATTGTACAGGAAATATTTTTTCGAATATGGGAAAAAAACAGGTTAAAAGACATTCAAAACATATCCTGTCTAGAAAACTGGCTTATAATAATCTCACTTAACATAACTTCAAACTACTGCAAAGAAAAAACTTATCGTAACGCAAGAAACACAGTTTCCCTGGATAACGCTATCCACTTTAACCGCAAACAAAATACTCTTATAAAAACTTTAGCGGCAGACTTATTTAATACAGAATCTTCTTTAAACGCCAGGGAACTTCGCGTTATTATGTCCCAGGCAATATCTAAATTAGAACATCGTCAGCAGTTGGTTTTAAAATTTTACTTTTATAATAACAAAAAATATAAAGAAATCGCAGAAATAATGCGCATTCCAAAAGGAACCGTCGCAACTTTGATTAATCGTGCGCAGAAAAATATGAAAAAAATTTTACGGAAATATATATGAAAAACAGAATTTGTCCCACTGAAAACCTTTTGAGCGAATATATCAGCGGGGTTTTACCTTTTAAAACAGCGCTGCTAATAGAAAGGCATCTCGCGTCTTGCGCAAAATGCCGTCTGCTAATTTCGGAAACACATTCTGTTGCCAAACAATCGGATCCGCTAAAAGCATTAAGCTTACTGAGAGCCTGTATATGCCGCAATTTCTGCCTTATAGGAGCTGTATTCTCTCTTGGCGCATCGTTTATTTTTCATAAATATTTTATGCAGTTTTTAATAGTGACTCTTCTTTTGGGAACAAAATGGATTACAGCTTCCAAAGCTGTTCAAACTTTTATCACAATTTATAAGACACAAAAAAATGAAAATACACACACTAAAAATAATAGGCCTTTTTAACCTACGGAATCAGCTGAACCAAATTTTAAATACACATACAACACTTAAATCAAAACAGAAAACCGGTAAGCTGGGGGAACAAATCGCTGAAAAATTTTTAATTTCAAGAAAATTCATGATTTTAGACAGAAACTTCAGGACACCTTTCGGAGAAATTGATATTGTAACTCAACACAGAAATTATATTGTTTTTTTTGAAATAAAAACCCGCGTATCGGAAAAATTCGGAACCCCGTTCAGTTCGATAACAAAAACAAAACAAAAACATATATTGAACAATTGTTTGTACTATCTTAAAACTCATAAATTATCAATAGAAAATTGCCGTATTGACGGTATTGCCATTAAACTGGATTTGCAAAAAAAATTTCAAACACTTAAACATTTAAAAAACATAATAACAAGTCCTATGTTATGAAACACCTGAAAGGAGATAATTATGCTCGCCAAAGTAAGTTCCGGATACGTCATTGGCGTAAATGCCCACTCTGTTGACGTTGAAGTAGACGTTGCAAATGGTATGCCTTCCTTTTCAGTAGTAGGCCTACCCGACGCTTCAATAAGAGAAAGCCGCAACAGAATTCGTTCCGCTATCAGGAATTCGGGTTTTGCTTTCCCCGAAACAAGAATAACAGTAAATCTTTCGCCTGCTGACATAAAAAAGGAAGGCGTAGGATTTGATCTGCCGATAGCGCTGGGCATACTCGGAGCCACATCTATACTTGAACAAGAAGAAATTAATAACATTCTGTTCTGCGGAGAACTTTCACTGAACGGCAAGCTTAAACATTTCCGGGGAGCACTGCCAATTGCCATGTCGTTAAAACACAGATTTAAAACATTTATACTACCTAACACCAACGCGCTTGAAGCCGCTAATATAGATACGATATTCGTATACGGCGCAGAATCGCTTAATAAAGTAATTGACCACTTAAAAAAAATTAAACCCTTAAAGCAAACAACTATAGATACCAATACATATTTCAAAAAAAATCCCCATACTGAATTGGATTTTAGAGATGTAAAAGGCCAAAACCATATAAAACGCGGGCTTGAAGTTGCCGCAAGCGGAAATCATAACGTTCTGAAGACATGGACGCAATAGGACTTAAAACTCCCTTGATTAAGGCTTTGTTATCAGCAAGATGTATGCTGTTAACCAGTGTTGTTACTATGAACCGTTTGCCCTCAAAGTCAAGATGATCAAGTCTGCTTGCGATTTGTTTGCAATACTTGACGATACTTGACTTCGTAATTCGGATAGGTTCCTTTGAGGCTTCGGCCTTAGACTGCTCTAACTCGTCCTTCCTTCCTTGTATCTTCTCCATTTGGTCTTTTAACTGCTTAATGCTGACTATATTAGTCCTATAAGCGTCTAACAAGCGGTTTTCTTCGTCTTCTGTCTTCTTTATATCCTTATCAATGCTTGCCATATCGGGCTTATTCTTCTTTGCCTTCTCGCTTAACTTCTGCATTTGATCAGTTATAAGTGCAGGATTTTTCAAAGCCTCTTTCAACTTATCCCATACAGCACCTTCTACTTTATGAGATGCTACTGATGCAACTTTACACTCTCGAGGATCGGGAAAAGTTCGAGTTCTGTTTCTGCATCTATAATATAATTTCCCATGACAAGTATCTCCACCAAATGGAGAATCACAATTTCCGCAATACATGATCCCCCTTAACAGATATTTATGCTTTGTATTTCGAGGAGACAATTGACTATTACGTTTTAATTGTTTTTGTACAGCATCAAAAGTATTTTTGTCTATTATGTTCGTCTCTTTTGGTAAAGGAATAGCAATCCATTCGGATTTGGGTCTTAATTTTTGCCCTGTATTCTTTATTCTTTTATAGCCATTAGTACGTTCTACTTCTACAGACATGTATTTATTGTAATAGGTCACACCTATATATGTCGTATTACTTAATATTTTCTGCAAACTGCTTGTTCTCCATTTAAGCCC
>JBDRLO010000017.1:0-43756 GCA_043812935.1 Candidatus Omnitrophota bacterium | reverse complement strand
CAAAAGATGGGCTCCTGTCGGCAGAAACGATCAAATTGTGCACCATCCCCGTGAATGTGTTGAATGTCTGGCGCATAATTGCCGTAAAAATTTTATTTGTTTAAAAAAAATCAGCTCCGAAGAAGTTATAAAAGCCGTGGATAAAATACTAAGGCCTACAAGTTGAACAATACTAGAAATCGTAGGGGAGGGGCTTGTGCCCGAAAGAAATCCCGAGTATAGAGGGGTGTTCTCCCGGTTACTTATTAAGGAGGATGAAATGGAGGAAAATATGGAAATTATTGTTAATGATGCGAATTTTGAACAAGAAGTGCTTCAGTCAAAGGTTCCTGTTTTAGTAGATTTCTGGGCAGAATGGTGCGGGCCCTGCCGTATGCTTGCTCCAGTTATTGGGCAAATCGCGGAAGAATATACAGATAAACTTAAAGTTTGTAAAGTTGATGTTGAGGCCGGACCGGAGACTTCAAAGAATTATGAGGTTATGAATGTGCCTACATTGCTGATTTTTAAAGACGGGCAAGTTGTGGATAAAATTGTGGGAGTTGTGCCAAAAAATGATATTGTCCTGAAGCTCAATAAGCATATTTGACATTTTAAAGAAATACATGCTAAAATACACGTTTACAATGGGTTAGGTTTTTGAACGTAACCCTAGTCAACGATTGTATTTTTAACAAAAATTCGGAGGAAAGTTTAGTGAAGCAGTACAAATATTCTACTTTAAAGAATGTTGTAAGTTTGTTCGGTAAAAAAAGAATTCTTGTAATCGGGGATTTGCTTCTTGATCAGTTCATATGGGGGGAAGTATCTCGTATCTCGCCGGAAGCGCCGGTTCCCGTTGTTTGGGTTAAACGGGACGGGTTTATGCCGGGAGGGGCTTGTAACGTAGCTAATAATCTTGCCAGTTTAGGTGCTGAGGTTTCGCTTGTAGGAATTGTCGGTAAGGATGAGAAAGGCGGGATATTAAAGTCGCTTTTGGAAGAAAGAAAGGTTGGCATTGAGGGTATTATTACGGATCAGAACCGGCCTACTATTTTAAAAACGCGGGTTATTGCTCATCATCAGCAGGTTGTGAGAATTGACAGGGAAGATATAAGCCATGTTACAGGAAAACACTTGGCGTTTATAAAAGATTATGTATCGCAGAATATTAAAAAGTTTGACGCTGTTATAATCGAAGATTATGGCAAAGGAATTATTACACCGTCTTTACTGAAAATAGTGGTTCCAATTGCTAAACGGTACAATAAAATTGTGGCAGTTGATCCTAAGGAAAACCATTTTTCTTATTATAAAGGAATTGATGTTATTACCCCAAACCATCATGAAGCTGCCAAGGCTGTAGGCTTTGATTTAAATAGTGATGAAACTTTTAAAAAAGGCGGAGACAAACTGCTGAAAAAACTGAGAGCAAAAGTTATTCTTTTAACTCTTGGTGAGAATGGGATGATGGTCTGTCAAAAGGGAAAAGACCCGTATAAAATCCCTACTTTAGCACAGGAAGTTTTTGATGTTTCCGGAGCTGGTGATACTGTTATCGCAACGTATGTATTGTCGGCAGTGAGCGGGGGATCTCCTGTTCTTGCCGCGCATATAGCTAACTGCGCTGCTGGTATTGTAGTCGGAAAAATCGGTGTTGCGGTTGTAGAACAAAAAGAACTTCTTAACAGATTAAAAAAGGAAATTGGACAATAGAACCGAACGGTTAATCAGTTAACCCCAACAAAGGAGGTTGAAAATGAAAGCCGTAGCTGTAATACCTGCAAGGTGGCACTCAACGAGACTTAAGGGAAAAGTCTTGGCTGATATTAATGGAAAACCTATGATTCAGCATATATGGGAACGTGTAAAAGAAGCGCATGAAATAGACGAGGTCATAGTAGCAGTAGATAAGGAAAGAGTTTTTAAAGCAGTTGAAGCGTTTGGAGGAAAAGCGGTTTATACTTCGCCGGAACAACCTTCAGGCACAGATAGGTTAGCGGAAATAGCAAATTCTGTTGATGCGGATGTGTTTATTAATGTACAAGGTGATGAACCTCTGGTTCATCCGTTAATGATAGATGAATTGGTGCAGGTTTTTGAATATGAGGAAAACGTGCAAATGGCGACACTAATAAAGCGGATCCATAATAAAAATGAAATTACAGATCCCAATGTAGTAAAAGTTGTTGTCGACAGGAAAGGATTTGCGTTGTATTTTTCAAGAAATCCGATTCCATATGTTGTTAAAGAAAGTTCTATTGATGATTCTGCCCGCGAACAAGATACGGAAGACGTAAGCGGAAAATATTTTAAACATATCGGGCTATATGGGTATACCAAGGATTTTTTGTTTACTTATACAAATCTTCCAAAATCAACTTTGGAAATTAAAGAAAAATTAGAACAACTCAGGGTTTTGGAACATGGATATAAAATAAAAACAATAGAAACGCGGTATGATACTGTTAGCGTTGATACTCAAGAGGATTTGGAAAAAGTAAGAGAGCTATTAAAGGATAAAGAAGAATTTGCGGCTGTAAAGCAGGAAAAGGCGGGGTAGGAGTATGAGTATTAATTTTGTAGAAGTTAAGGATATAAAGATTGGCGTGAACCAGCCGCTTGTTCTTATTGCCGGTCCTTGTGTTATTGAATCGGAAGAAAGCGCGATTGAACACGCGCGTGCAATAAAAGAAATCACGGAGGATTTAAAAATTCCGTTTATATTTAAGGCAAGTTATGATAAAGCCAACAGAAGTTCCATAAGTTCTTTCAGAGGGCCTGGGATTAAGGATGGCCTGCGGATTTTAGGTAAAATCCGTGAAAATTTAAACCTTCCGGTATTGAGTGATGTGCACTGTGTTTCAGAAGTGGATGAAGCGGCAGAAGTTTTAGATGTAATACAAATACCTGCTTTTTTGTGCAGACAGACAAATTTGATTTTAAAAGCGGCAGCTACCGGCAAAGTAATTAACGTTAAAAAGGGACAGTTTATGTCGCCATATGAAATGAATAATGTGGTGAAGAAAATTGAATCAAAAGGAAACAAAAAAATTCTTTTAACGGAAAGAGGGACTACTTTTGGATACAATATGTTGATAAATGATTTTAGGGCAATAATAATGCTGGCGGAAACAGGTTATCCGGTAGTTTACGACGCGACACATTCTGTACAGATGCCGGGAGGAAAACTTGTATCCTCAGGAGGAGAATCGAAATATGTTTTACCTCTTTCAAAAGCCGCGGTAGCTGTCGGATGCGATGCATTGTTCGTTGAGGTGCATCATCATCCGGAAAAAGCGTTAAGCGACGGGCCGAATATGCTAAAACTAAAAGAACTTAAAGATTATTTGATAGAGGTAAAAAGGATCCGGGAGGCGGCATAAAAACAATGAGTATAGCTAAAGCAAAAAAAGTATTGCTGAACGAGAGTAAAGCAATATCCAGACTGGTTGACAGGATTGACGGAAATTTTAATAAGATCATAAATCTTATGGCTAAGAACAAAGGCCGCGTTATTGTTACGGGTATGGGAAAGCCCGGGTTTATCGCGCAAAAAGTTTCGGCTACGTTGTCTTCGACGGGAACACCTTCTTTGTATCTTCATCCCGCGGAAGCATTACACGGTGATCTTGGACGGGTTACAAAAGAAGACGTAATTATTGCATTTTCCAACAGTGGTGAAACCGAAGAAGTTGTCAGGCTGATACCTATTCTTAAAAAAATTGGAACAAAACTTATTGCTATTACAGGCAATAAAAAATCAACCCTTGCAAATAACAGTGATTTTGTTGTTGATAGTTCAGTGGAAAGGGAGGCTTGCCCCATGGGGTTAGCGCCGACCACTTCAACTACGGCTATGTTGGCATTAGGGGACGCGATAGCTATTGCGCTTCTTGAAAAGAAAAATATTCAACCAAAAGATTTTGCTCTTTATCATCCGGGAGGGTCATTAGGCAAGAGGCTTTTATTGAGAGTACAGGATATTATGCGAGCTAAGTCGAAAACGCCTATAGTTTCTGAGAATACAAAAGTAAAAGATGTTCTTATTAAAATTACAAAGATGCGCGCGGGATCAGCGAGTGTTGTTGACAAAAACGGCAAATTAATCGGTATTTTTACGGATGGAGATTTGCGCAGGCATTTCGAAGCGGGAAAGGAACTTTTGAATTGTAAGGTAACGGAGGTTATGACAAAGTCGCCGGTAACTATTACGCAGGATCGTTTGGCCGCGGAAGCTTTTGAAATTCTTACAGCAAAAAAAATTGATGAAATCCCTGTTGTTGACAACAAAAACAAGCCCATAGGAATTTTAGACGTTCAGGATATCTTGGAAGCCGGATTGGTTTAGAAAAAATTAAGATTAAATAGTAAACAGTTCAGTATTTAATAAATAAAGGAAAATTTATGATAGATAAGTATTCTCCTGAATTAATAGAAAAAGGAAGAAAGATAAAACTGCTTATACTTGACGTGGATGGCGTTCTTACCGACGGCAGGATTATTTACGGTAATTCAGGGGAAGAGACAAAAAATTTTGACGTAAACGATGGATTAGGAATAACCTTAATAAGGCGTTCCGGAATAAAGTGCGTAATTTTAACAGCGCAAGGAGCTCCTTTGGTGAAAAAAAGGGCGCGTGAACTTAAAATTGATAAAGTATATCAGAATTTTCATTATAAAATCGAGGCATTGTCAAAAATCAAAAAGAAATTTAAAGTTAAAGAAAATGAAATTTGTTTTGTTGGTGATGATCTTGTGGATATCCCTATATTAAAAAGAGTAGGCTTAGCTGTATGTCCGCAAAATGCTATGGAAGAAGTTAAAGCTTTCGCGCATTATGTGACGGAAAAGCCCGGTGGTTGCGGTGCAGTAAGAGAAATCTGTAATTTTATTTTAAAAGCACAGGGTACCTGGGAAAAAGTAACATCCCGTTATTTTGAGTAAATTCGAGGAAGTACCGCTAACCGGCTAACCGGTTAACGGGCTAACCAAATATGTATGAAGTAAAAGTAAAATCAAAATTCAGCAGTGCGCATAATTTACGGCAGTATAAAGGTAAATGCGAAGAACTGCATGGCCATAATTGGCACGTTGAACTTGTGCTTTACGCGGAAGAGCTCAATAGCACGGGTATGGTTATTGACTTTAAAGATTTAAAAAATATGCTAAATGAAGTTTTAGCGGAGTTGGATCATAAACATTTGAATGAACTGGAGTGGTTTAAAAAGGTTAATCCGACATCTGAAAATATTGCCCGGTACATACATGATAAAATGCTTAATGTGGGTTCCGAATTGAAAATTAAAAAAGTAACAGTTTGGGAAACGGATTCATCCGCGGCAACATATATAGCCGATTAACCCGGTTGATGATGTCTCTGTTTTTACCTGGCAGAAAGAAAAAAAACGGAACGCAAAATGTGTAGGGACAGGCCCCTGTGCCTGTCCGATATATTTTTAAATAACCAGGAGGTTGTGTGACGAAAAAAGCAGTTGTGCTCTTGTCCGGCGGGTTAGATTCGGCAGTGACACTTTACATAGCAAAAAAAGATTATGAATGTTCGGTTTTGATTTTTAATTACGGCCAGAGGGCTCTAATAGAGACGGAATATGCTCAGAAATTAGTGGAATATTCGAGAGATAAATATTATATGATGGATATATCTTTGCCTTGGAAGGGAAGCGCACTTTTGGACAAGACAATGCTTATTCCCAGCGGTGAAGTGAGCGCCTGCGGCAGTATCCCTGATACATATGTTCCCGCGAGAAATATAATTTTTTTAAGTTTTGGGGTTTCGTTTGCTGAAGCAATAGGCGCGTCAGCGGTTTTTATAGGAGCACATCAATTGGATTTTTCAAATTATCCGGATTGTACGGACGTATTTTTTGAGAGTTTTCAAAAAACAATAGATGTTGGAACGAAAACCGGGCGCGAGCAGGGAAAAATAGAGATTAAAACACCGCTGCTTTGTATGACAAAGAAAGAGATCGTTGAAACGGGGAACAGGTTAAAAGTACCGTTTCAGTATACCTGGTCATGTTATGAAGGCGGAAAAGTTTCATGCGGAAAATGTGAATCATGTTTATTCAGGGAACAGGCGTTTGCGGATTCGGGGATACCGGATCCCCTGGGCAAATAACAGGGAAAGTGTGAATTTTTATTCGTGCTTTCCGTTTTAGAGAGGAGATAGAGTGAATTTTATAATTCACAATAATTATGGAAGCAAAAATTTCAGAAATTTTTTTGTCATATCAGGGTGAAGGTTCTTTTCTCGGGAGCCGTCAGCTTTTTGTGCGGTTTTATGGGTGTAATCTGAATTGTGTATATTGCGATACACTATTGGAAAGTTATAAATCTTTTTCAAAAGAAGCTCTTTTGGGAAAAATTCTGGATTTTTCGGATGAATATAACGAACTTTCGCTTACAGGAGGAGAGCCGTTGGTTTATGCGGGATTTTTAGCAGAGTTTTTACCGCTTTTCAGGAAACATGACAGGCACAAAGTTTATTTGGAAACGAACGGTGTTTTATATGAAGAGCTGAAAAGATTGATTAAATATATCGATATTATTGCCATGGATTTTAAATTGCCGTCATCTACAGAAATAAGTAAAAACTTATGGTCCATGCATGAGGCATTTATCCAAATAGCAAAAGACAAAGAACTTATTGTAAAAACGGTTATTACTGATTCTACGACAATTGATGATATAAAACGTATGAGCGGGATTATCAAACCGTTAAAGGAAGAGTTTTCGATTATTTTACAGCCGGTTACCCCAGGCCCTTCTTTTAAAGTTCCGGATGAAGAAATGGTTTTGTATTTTAGGGAATATATGCGGCAAGCTACTGAAAAACAGGTTATAGTTTTAGGGCAGACGCATAAGTATTTGGGGATAAGATAGTATATTGAACATACATTGATAAACTCAAAAAAGGATGCGGGATGGTAAAGAAAAAAACATATAAAGGTTTACAGGAAAATGTACGTAAAATTAAACTTCCGAAGATTGATGTTTGGGAAAACAAATATCAGGATAAAAAATATATGGTAAAATTTGATACTGCGGAATTTACATGTATATGCCCAAAAACAGGGTTACCGGATTTTGCTCATATTTTTATCGAGTATTCACCGGCAAAATCGTGTATTGAATTGAAATCGTTTAAAGAGTATATGACGGCATATCGTGATTGCGGAATTTTTCATGAACACGCAGTCAATCGTATTTTAGATGACCTTGTTCGGGTTTGTAAGCCTTATTGGATGAAAATAACAGGTGTTTTTAATACCCGTGGAGGGATAACTACAACTGTAGAAACGGAATATAAAGAGTGTTGCAAGTAACACGTAACACGCAGTACGTTTCCTTTTCCCCTTGCGGGGAAAAGAAGCGTAAGCGGAATAACGTGTAACGTGAGGCGTGTAACGTGATACGCATATATTATGAAAATTAAGACAAGAAGATATTATTTTTATTATTTACTTAAAATATTTTTAACATTGGCAAGTTTGATCCCTTTAAAAGTTAGCATACAAATTGCGGGGTTTTTAGGTAAAGCTATTTCACGATTGATTTTGAAATATAACAAAATAGCGGCAGATAACCTTAAGAAAGCTTTTGGGGTTGATGAACATACTGCCGAGAAAATAGCTGAAGATGTTTTTGTGAATTTGGCAAAAAACGGTGCTGAATGGATTAAACTTTTGTCTTTTGATCCGAAAAAACTTGATAAAGTTGTTACTGAGAGTGAGGGGCTTGAACAGTTGGATAATGTTCTTGCAGAAGGTAAGGGAGCTGTTGTTCTTGGGTTTCATTTTGGCAATTGGGAATTATTGGGATTATATTTAAAGTACAAAGGATACGATGGCGCGTTAGTCGCACGTAGAATATATTTTCATAAATATGACAAAATTGTTAATAAGTTACGTAACCGTTTTGGCGCAAGGGTAATATACAGAGAAGACTCTCCGAAAAAAATGTTAAAAGAACTTAAAAATGGTAATGTTCTTGGAGTTGTCCCGGATCAGGATGTTGACAGCATAAACGGTGTTTTTGTGAATTTTTTCGGCCAACCGGCGTATACGCCCACAGCGCCGGTAAAAATTGCTATGGCATCAAAGACAAAAATAGTTCCGATCTTTGTTGTCCGGAAGGAAGATGATACGCATAAACTGGTAGTCGAAAAACCGATTGATCTTTCCGGAGTTAGAAATAACGACGAAAACGTAAAACTTTATACGCAGAAATGGACTAATGTCCTTGAAGCGTATGTAAAAAAATATCCTGAGCAATGGGTATGGATACACCGGCGATGGAAAACAAAGGAATCTGTTTCATGTTCAGCGGTGGCTGAATAATTAACGTTATTTTTTTTTTGATAAAGCATTTTTTTGTGTGTTTAACGAACGATAAAATTTATGAAAAAAATAATTGGGTGGATAATTTTTTTATGTTTAACAGTGCTTATTTTGGTTTGGATTTTAAAACCCGAAGAAGATAATAAAAATGCTAAATCATCTAATGCAGTGAAGTCAGAAAAAAAAGATACGGATATACAGCAAAAAGTTATGGCGTTTACAATAGATGGTTGCAGCTCAAAAGGCGCTAAACAATGGCATCTTAAAGGCCGGTCTGCGGAGATACAAGAAGATGAAATCCATTTGAATTATCTTGAAGCTGTTACTTATAGTGAAAAAGGCGTAGTGAATATTACTTCGGATAAAGGAATATACCGTAAAACAAAAGGAGAAGTAGAACTTCTTGGAGCGGTGA
The DNA here is from genome assembly GCA_043812935.1 of Candidatus Omnitrophota bacterium. GTDB lineage: Bacteria > Omnitrophota > Gorgyraeia > Tantalellales > Tantalellaceae > JBDRNE01. The sequence continues at coordinate 34,999 of JBDRLO010000017.1, read as the reverse complement.
AAGTGGTTTCAGAAGAAGGGACTACATTGGAAACTGAACGCGCTCTTTGGATACAAGGCACTAAAGAAGTTACAACTGATGAGTTTGTTTTTATCAAACGTGAGGGGATGACCGCGGCCGGTACAGGCGGTAGAGCTAACGCTGAGAACAATACTGCCGCGTTATACAAGAATGTTACGGTTACGATGGAGCCTGACTCAAGAGTGGATTGTGACGGGGCGTTAGAAGTAGAGTATAACAATAATCGTGCAGTTTTTTATGAAAACGTAAGAGTAAAGGATAAAGAAGGGGTTTTATTCGCGGATAAGCTTACGGTTGATTTTGATCCGGAAACACAGGAAGTTGTACAGGGTACGGCTGAAGGTAATGTAAAAATAAAAAGAGGGAAAAGTTATACCTTAAGCGAAAAAGCTGTTTATACGGAAAGTACCAAAAGCGCGGAACTTTTGGGCCGGCCAAGGATAATTATTGATCCGGAAGAATTGCAGGAACTTGAAAAACGGGAAAATAAAAAAAGCTTTGTAGAAAGTATTTAATTTTAGAGATTCCGGAAGCGGATAAAAAATATGGTAAGGGGATAAAATGCATTTGTTGGAAACCAGAGAGTTGGTGAAAAAATACGGCGGGCGTAATGTCGTTAAGGGTGTGAGTATTAATGTTCGAAGAGGAGAGGTTGTCGGACTTTTAGGGCCAAATGGCGCGGGAAAAACAACGACTTTTTACATGGTTACCGGTATTATAAGTCCTGATAGCGGTCATATTATATTTGACAGAAAAGATATTACAAAACTGCCGATATGCAGTAGAGCCCGTTCCGGGATAGGGTATCTTTCTCAGGAACCTTCAATATTCAGGAAACTCACAGTAGAAGAGAATATCATGGCAATAATGGAAACTTTAGGGTTTCCCAGAAAAGAGCGGCGAAGGCAATTGGATAATTTACTTAGCCAGCTTAAAATTGCGCATTTACGCAAAAGTAAAGCTTACACTTTGTCCGGTGGAGAAAGAAGACGGCTTGAAATTACGCGAACTTTGGTTACGAACCCAATGTTTATATTACTTGATGAGCCTTTTAGCGGAATAGACCCTATCGCGGTTTATGATTGCCAGGAAGTAATCCGGGAATTAAAGGATATGGGGCTTGGGATTTTACTTACAGACCATAACGTAAGGGAAACCCTGACTATTACTGACCGGGCTTATATTATGTATGAAGGCCAGATTTTGATATCCGGAACAAAAGAAGAGCTTATAAATGATCCGAAAGCCAGGGAAATATATCTTGGCGAAAGGTTTAGTATGTGAATTTAATTAAGCCCTCGGGCTTAGTTAAATTCATCCCGCTTGTCCTGCGCGGAGTCGAGGTGGCGAGGGAAAACGTGCAACGTGTAGCATGCGACGTGTGACATATACTCTAATATTATATTGAAAATAAATGTTCGTAGTGGTATATTAATATTTTTTCCAAACCAGAAAAATCTGAAAGTTTATTACAGATGTGCCCAAATAAAGGGGGATTAGATGGATATTACTATTACAGGAAGAAATTTAGAGTTAGATGAACAGTTTAAAAAATATGTAAATAAGAAATTAAGTAAATTGAGTCGGGTATACGATCGTATTTATAAATGCGACGTTATCGTCGAAGAAGAAAAAAACAGAAAGAATACAGAGATAATAGTGCATCTTAAACGGAACAGGGTAGTTGCAAAAGAGAGGTCAGCGGATATTTATGTTTCGTTTGATAACGCGACAGGAAAAATAAAAACGCAATTAAGAAGGTTGAATGGAAGGATTTCGTCCAAAAGGCGGGGTAAAGGTATTTTGAGTCAAATGGTTACACGTATAAAAAATGCGGATGAATTTTTAAAAGTATCCAAAAAAGGCAAGATTGTTCAGGAAAATTCTTTTGCCGATAAACCCATGCATCCGGAAGAGGCTAAGCTTGAATTAGAACTTTCAGGCAAAGACTTTATAATGTTTAAAAACGCTAATACGGGAGAAACGAACGTTTTATATAAAAAAGATGACGGGAACCATGGTTTGATTGAACCAAATTTTTGAGACAACACGAAAAAATGAATGAGGAAGGCAGCGGTTTAATATGAAAAGTAAAATGAAGAAATTAGATGGGACTTCTATACAGTTTGAAATAGAAATGTCCAAAGAAAAAGTAAATGAAATTTTTGACGAAGTTTTTTCCGACATCCAAAAAACTGCTAATATAAAAGGGTTTAGGCAGGGGAAAGCTCCGATGGATATTATAAAAAAGATGTATAACGGAGATGCTTCAGATGAAGTTAAAAAACGGCTGATTCCCAGGGCGTATCAAATGGTGCTAGAGAAACATAGCATAAACCCGGCAAGTTATCCTGAAGTCTGGGATGTTAATATCGCAGATACGGGAGAATTTAAATTTAAAATAAAAGTGGATACTTGTCCTGAAATTAAGCTTAAAAATTATAAAGGATTAAAAGTCGTTGCTGAAAAAATAAGTGTTACGGACAAAGAAGTTGAAGAAGCGTTAATCCGTATTCAGAATATTTACTCGGAGTTTATCGATGTTGACCGGCCGATTAAAAAAGATGATTTTGCGGTGTGTAATGTGGAAACTTTTTCTGATGGTGAAGTTATCGCGAAAAAACGGGAAAATATGTGGATAGAGGCGTCAAAAGAAGTTTCCCTTTTGGGGATGGGCGAAGAACTGTGCGGGTTGAAAATCGGAGATAAAAAAGATATTGAGGTGACATTGCCGGAGAATTACCCCGATAAAAAATACGCTGGCAGAAAAGCAACATTTAAAGTGGAAATTAAACAGACAAAAGAAAAAAAACTTCCTGAACTAAACGATGAATTCGCTAAAAAAATGGGCAAAGATACTTTTGAAGACGCGAAGATTGAACTTAAACAACAGCTTTTGGAAAGAAAAGAAGCTGATTCTAAAATAAGAATGAAAAACCAGTTGATGGGAACGCTTCTAAAAGATTATTCATTCGATTTGCCTGTTTCTATGGTTGAAAGACAATTGAAAGTTTTGATGGAAAGAGCGGAAGAAGAATTATTGCAAAAAGGTGTTGATAAGGAAACAATACAGGAGCATAAAGAGAAATTAAAAAAACAGCTTCAGAAAGAAGCAGAAAATAAAGTAAAACTTTATTTTATTCTGGATAGGATCGCTTCTGATGAGAATATTGATTCAACCGAAGAAGAGATTGATAATTGGCTGAAGGCCTTATCCGTCAGCTATCAAAAACCTTTTGAGGAAATAAAAAAGTATTATCAAGAACACAATCTAATCGGTGGATTAAAAGAACAGCTCAGGGAGGAGAAAACTTTGGATTTTCTTTTGCAAGAAGCGGAAGTTACAGGAAAAAAATAATGTTTTTTAAAAAAATTAGCGAATAATGTATGATAAAAACCGGTAAACCGTATAGCCGGCTAACTGGCGAACAGGTCAACCGGCTAACTAAATAAAGGGGGGATCATTATGAGCATAATACCAATGGTGATAGAAAAAGAAGGAAGATTGGAACGGGCATATGATATTTATTCGCGTCTTTTAAAAGACCGCATAATTTTTATAGGATCTCCCATTGATGACAATGTCGCGAATATCATTGTTGCTGAGCTTTTGTATCTGCAGATGGAAGACCCTGATAAAGATATCAATGTTTATATCAATACGCCGGGAGGAAGCGTTACAAGCGGATTGTGTATATACGATACAATGCAGTTTGTCAAACCCGATGTTAATACCTACTGTATCGGACAAGCGGCTAGCATGGGAGCAGTTTTACTCGCGGCTGGGACAAAAGGTAAACGGTACGCGCTTCCGTATTCCAGAATAATGGTCCACCAACCTTGGGGCGGGGTGCAAGGCGCGGCCAGTGATATACACATCCAGGCTAAGGAAATACTGCGTATGAAAGGAATGCTGGAAAATATCCTGGTTAATCATACAGGACAGACTATGGAACGCATAAAAATTGATACGGACAGAGATTTTTTTATGAGCGCTGAAGAAGCAAAAAAATATGGGATAGTTGATCACGTAGTAACAAAAATTTCCAAATAAAGAGTAACATAAAAACTAATTTTAGTAGCTAAGTTATAAAGTAAGGAGCATACTAATGAACAAGTATAGATTAATGTCTCCCGGTCCGACGCCGGTTCCTGAAAAAGTATTATTAAAAATGGCTGATACAATTATTCATCACGGGACCCCGCAGTTTCAGGCTGTTTTAAAAGATATAAATATAAAAATAAAAAAAGTGTTCCAGACGGAAAACCCGGTATTGATTTTTGCTTCAAGCGGAAGCGGAGCAATGGAAACTTCCGTGGTTAATTTGCTGTCAAAGGGGGATAAAGCGCTTGTTATAAGGGGCGGTAAATTTGGCGAACGATTTAGTGAGATATGCAAAGTTTATGGCGTAGAAACATTTGATTATGACGTTACCTGGGGCGAAAGCGCTGATATTGCTATCATTAAAAAATTGTTAAAAAATAACCCTGATATAAAAGTTGTGTACAGCACCTTATGCGAGACCTCCACAGGCGTAGTGAATGATATTAAGGAAATAGCAAAAACCGTTGCGGATACCAATGCTGTACTTGTTGTTGATGCCATAAGCGGGCTTGGCGCGGATGAATTGAAAACTGATGAATGGGGAGTGGATGTTGTTGTGTGCGGTTCACAAAAAGGATTAATGCTTCCTCCGGGGCTCGCATTTTTGAGTATTAGCCCCAAAGCTCAGAAACTTGTTGAAGAGTCGGATTTGCCCAAGTATTATTTTGATCTGAAAGTTGCGCTTAAAGCTTATAAGAAGGATGATACTCCTTGGACCCCGGCTGTGTCTCTTATCATGGGGTTAGACATGGTTTTGGATATGATGTTAAAAGAAGGGGTTGAAAATATTATTAAGCGCCACGCGCGGTTGGCGGAATTAACCCGGGAAGCAGTAAAGGCCATGGGGTTAAAAATTTTTGCTAAAAATCCGTCAAATGCCGTAACATCCGTAAATGTCCCGGAAGGTGTAGATGGACTTGCTTTTGTTAAAAAAATGAGAGATGAACAGGGTATTACTGTTGCCGGAGGCCAGGCGGAGCTTAAAGGCAAGATTTTTAGAATCGCGCATTTAGGATATATGGATGTTTATGATACAATATCCGCGATTAGCGGGATTGAAATTGTCCTGAAAGAGCTAGGGTTCGATATTAAACTTGGAAGTGGTGTTGCTAAAATAGAGGCTTTATTGCCGTAGCGTTATAACCTTTTTAAATATACCATTTCAAAAAACAGATTTTCCGATTTAAGGGTAACGCAAGGAGAGGCGTCATGTCAGTAATTAAAGTTCTAGTAAGTGATCCTTTATCAAAAGAGGGAGTGGAGATTTTAAAGAAAAATAAGTTTAAGGTGGATGAAGTGTCAAAACTTTCAGAAGCTGAACTTATTAAGAAGATTAAAGGATATGATGCTTTAGTTGTCAGAAGCGGAACGACTGTGACCAAAAAAATAATACACGCGGCAGATAAACTAAAAGTTATAGGCCGGGCAGGTGTGGGGTTAGATAATGTTGACGTAGCGGAAGCATCAAAAAAAGGTATTATCGTAATGAACGCGCCAGCCGGGAATACTATTTCGACCGCAGAACACGCTTTTAGTCTTATGCTGTCGCTTTCCCGGAATATACCGCAAGCGAATTCTTCGGTAAAACAGGGACGGTGGGACAGAAAGAAATTCATGGGTGTGGAGCTTTATGGCAAAACGTTAGGTATTGTTGGTCTTGGCCGTATTGGAACGGAATTTGCAAAACGCGCTCTTAGTTTTGGAATGAAAATCTTAGCTTTTGACCCGTTTCTTTCGGAAGAAAAAGCCAAATCATTAAGCATAGAACCGTCAGATTTGGACAATTTACTTAGAAACGCTGATTTTATTACGATTCATACTCCGCTTACCAAAGAAACTAACCATTTGATAGATGAAAAAGCTTTTGGCAAGATGAAAAAAGGCGTGCGAATAATTAATGCGGCAAGAGGCGGGATTGTTGATGAACAGGCTTTAGCTAAAAATATAAAATCCGGGAAAGTTCTTGGCGCGGCGCTTGATGTGTATGAATCAGAGACAAAGCCGCCGGTAAACAGCCCTGTTATTAATTTGGAAAATGTTATTACAACACCTCATCTTGGCGCTTCAACTGAAGAAGCTCAAGTTAACGTGGCTATTGACATTGCGCGTACGGTTTCAGATGCGTTGTTAGGAAAGGGGTTCAGAAACGCGGCGAATGTTCCGGCTATGGAAGAAGAAGCCATGGAAATATTGCAGCCATATGTGAATTTGGCTGAACGTTTAGGTTCAATCCAGACGCAGCTTATAGATGAACCGATTAAAGCGATTACAGTCAAATACATAGGAGAAATAGCGGAAATGGATGTTAATGTTGTTACGCGCGCTCTTATGAAAGGAATATTTAATCCTATTCTTGACGAACAGGTTAATTATGTTAACGCGATGCTTATCGCAAAAGAAAGAAGCATTAGAATTACGGAAAAAAAGACTTCAAAAATAACTGATTTTGCGAATCTTATCAGTGTTGAATTTGACACCGGCAGGAAGAAGCATTTTATTATGGGTACGCTTTTTGCGAACAAGGATCCGCGTATTATCAAGATGGATAAATATTATGTGGAGGCTATTCCTGACGGGTATATGCTGGTTGTTTCCAATAACGATGTTCCCGGAGTTGTTGGAAAGATAGGAATGCTTTTAGGGAAATATGGTATTAACATTGCGGAGATGAGTTTCGGCCGCGATAAAAAAACAGGAGAAGCTATTAGCTTGCTAAATGTTGACAGTGAAGTTCCTAAAGATGTGCTTTTAAAGCTTAAAAAGACAAAAGATATTAACGATGTTAAGCAGGTTAAAGTAATGGTATAATGGCGGTGGCAAATATTTGAGGGTTGATGATAACCCGTTAAATGGGTTGCGGTATGTTCAGGGCTGAACGCTGTTTGCTGTTTCATAAGGAGGGCGAATATGGTATCAACAAAAATAGAGAAAAAGAATATAATCAGGATTATTGATGTTACTAACCGAGATGGAGTTCAAACTTCCAGATTGGGATTGTCTAAATTGCAAAAAACACTGGTTAATCTTTATCTGAACAAGATGGGTGTTTTTCAATCTGAATTTGGTTTTCCTTTTACGCATCACGAGATAAACTATATAAACGCTAACCTTGAGCTTGCGCAAAGGAAGGTTATTCAGCCTATGCGCCTTTCCGGTTGGATTAGAGCCATTGAGGCCGATGTTAAAAAAGCGGTGAAATATACAAATGTTAAATACCTGAATATGTCAATTTCAACCTCAGAACAGATGATTCATCATAAATTCTCCGGCAAAATAGGTAAAAAGGATATTATTAATTCAGTTGTCCGGTCTGTGAAATTGGCAAAAAAACATGGGATAAAAGCTGTGGGTGTGAATGCTGAAGATGCTTCAAGAACGGATGTAAAATATCTTATAGAGTTCGCGGAAGCGGCAAAGGCTGCGGGCGCGGACCGGCTTCGATATTGCGATACATTGGGGTTTGACGATCCGTTTACAATTTATGACCGTATCAGCGCGCTCGCGTCTATTGTTAAAATGCCGATCGAATTGCATTGTCATAACGATTTAGGAATGGTTGTTGCGGTAAGTGTTGCGGGAGCGAAAGCGGCAATAGATGCTGGGGTTGACGCATATATAAATACAACTGTTAATGGTATGGGTGAAAGAGCAGGGAACGCGGATTTGGTAAGCTGTATTTTAGCTTTAAAATATTCCAGCGGGTTTGTTAATAATCCCAAGTATGTGTGTTAGATCCAAAAATAAATTTGGAAATGGCATGGAGAATAGCGAAATATGCTTCCTATGCTTTTGGAGTGCCTATTCCGATTAATCAAGTTGGTGTCGGAGATAACGCTTTTGCGCATGAATCGGGAATTCATGCTGATGGCGCGCTTAAGGACAGAAGGAATTATGAACTTTATGATTTTGAAGAATTAGGAAGAGGGGAACCTGAAATAATTGATACCGGAAGAAATATAACAGCCGGAGAATATAGCGGAATCAAAGGGTTCCGTAACGTATATAATAAATTAGAAATTAAGTTTAAAGATGATAAAGAAGCGACAAAGATTTTAGAACTTGTAAGATACGCGAATGTTCATACTCAAAAACCTCTGGTTAGGGATGAACTTTTATTTATCGCGAAATATCCGGATATCGCAAAGAAAATATTTACAATGAATCCGGCGTAAATAGCGTTACACGATACATGTTTCACGTAACACGTTCTCTCCCCTTTGGGGAGAGAACTAACTTGCCATGTACTTGTATGCGGCAAGAACTTGTTATATAGCTGTGTGGTGCATGAGAGAGGTAAAATAAAAAAACGTGCAACGTGTGACGTGCAACGTGAAACGAAAAATAAAGAAGGGTTATTATGGGAGAATGTACGGTATTAGTCGGAGCCCAATGGGGCGATGAAGGAAAAGGTAAAGTAATTGATATTCTTACGGAAAAAGTACAATATATTGCCAGGTATCAGGGAGGGAATAACGCGGGGCATACAGTTGTTATCGGGGAGAATAAATATGTATTGCATCTTATCCCGTCCGGAATTTTACATGAAGGTAAGATTTGTATTATAGGCCATGGTGTTGTGGTTGATCCCAAAGCTCTTATTGAAGAAATTGAACTTTTAAAATCACAAGGGATAGAAGTAAACGGTCGTTTAAAAATAAGCGATAAAGCACATGTGATCTTTCCATATCATTGCAAGATTGACGAGTTCAGGGAAAGTAAACTCAAAAAAGGGAAAATCGGTACAACAAAAAAAGGAATAGGCCCGTGTTACGCGGACAAAGTTTCGCGTGTTGGTATTCGTATCGGGGATTTGTATGACAAAGAATATTTCAGAGAAAGACTTCAAAACAATATTGATGAAAAAAACCTTATTTTTAACAGTATTTATGAAGTTGAGAAATTTGTTATGGAAGATATTTTTCAGGAATATTTAAAATATGCCGATTTTTTAAAAGGATTTGTTTGTGATACCACGCTTTTGTTAAATAAAGCGCTTAAAAATGGCGAATCTATTTTGTTTGAAGGCGCTCAAGGAACTTTTCTCGATGTAGATTATGGAACATATCCGTATGTAACGTCTTCGAATGCTACTGCTGGCGGAGCTTGTATAGGAGGCGGAATCGGTCCGTCGCGGATTAATAAGGTAATAGGTGTTGTCAAAGCATATACGACAAGAGTGGGGGAAGGCCCTTTTCCTACCGAATTTGAACCTGTTCTTATGGATAAGATACGCAAAAAAGGAGGTGAGTTTGGATCTACTACCGGAAGAGCCCGCAGATGCGGGTGGTTTGACAGTGTGCTTGTTAAAAATTCCGTTGAAATCAATGGTATAGACCAGGTTGTTGTTACAAAACTCGATGTCCTTGATGAACTTGAAACTATAAATATTTGTACCGCATATAAATATAAAGACAAGCTTTACAATAGTATTCCGGCTGATCCCGGTTTTTTAGATAAGTGTGAACCTGTGTATGAAGAGCATCCGGGGTGGTTAAAAAGTACCTCGGAAGTTAAATCATATGAAGAACTTCCGGAAAACGCTCGAAAATATCTTGATAGAATAAGAGAATTGATTGGTACGGAAATTATGTTGGTTTCCGTGGGAAAAAGCCGCAGACAGACATTGGCTTATACAATGAAAAAGTAAAGCCAACCGGTTAACTGGTTAACCAATTAACCAATTAACCGGTTAGCTTGACTTGTAATAAAACGAATGTTATATTGTTAGGTGTTGGATTTTATGTTTTCCGTCAAAGGCAAATTCGTCTTTGGATGGATGTTCTTGGGATTAGGTGTTGGGTTCATATGGTAAAATTACCATTCTGATACCTAAATAAGGAGGGGAAAATGCGGAACAAAAAGATGTTTTTAACTGCCATAACAGCGGTTATTGTGTTAAGTTTTATGACGTCAGGTTGTATGGTTAATTTTTATAAACAAAATCCACGTAATAAAAAGAAAATCCAGGATTTAAAATCCAAAATTAACAGTCTCGAACTTGAAAGGCAGAAAGAACAGGAACGTTTTAAAGAAGTTGAATCAATTTTAGAAAGAACACTTCACGAACAGATCAAAGATAAGAGTATGTCTTTAGAAATGGACGATAGAGGCTTAGTGATAATCCTTTCAGATAATATTTTATTTGACAGCGGGAAAGCTGAAGTAAGAAAAGAAGCATATCCGGTATTGAATGAAGTAATAAAAGTAATAAAAACAAAAGTTCCGGATAAAAACGTCGGGATTAGCGGACATACGGATAATGTGTCCATTAAACATTCGAAATGGCCTACAAATTGGGAGCTTTCGACTGCCAGATCCACGAATGTTTTACATTATCTTGAAAGCAAGGGTATTCCTTCGTCAAAATTATCCGCGACAGGGTATGGTAAGCACCGTCCGGTTGCGTCAAATAACACTGAAGAAGGCCGGGCTAAAAACAGGAGAGTGGAAATTGTAATACTTCCGGAATTTGTGAAAAAGGGCGGAGAAGTAATAAATTCGAAGAAAAAGGAAAAAGATTTTGTAAAATAGAACAGATATTTTAGAAATTTAAAATATGGAAAGTAGAGAGTGAGGTGCTCTCTACTTTCTGTTTATGGAGGTAAGAAACATTAATATGAAGTGTTTGCCGCGGCATGTAGCGATTATTATGGATGGAAACGGCAGGTGGGCGAAAAAAAGAAATTTGCCGCGTATAATGGGGCATCGTTCCGGGGTTAAAACAGTTGATATTATAAGTGCTGAATGTTCGCGGATTGGAATTGAAGCGCTTACGTTGTATACATTTTCTTCTGAAAACTGGAAAAGACCCGAAAAAGAGATAGAAGCTCTTATGGATCTTTTGGCTAAGGCTGTAAAGAAAAATGCCGAAAAGATAAAAAAGAATAATATAAAGTTTAATGTAATAGGTGAAATTAACGCTTTTTCAGAATCTTTACAAAATGCCGTTAGGGATTTAATTAAAGAAACTTTTTCAAATAAGGGAATGACCTTAACCTTGGCCTTGAATTACGGCGGCAGGCAGGAAATTTTAAAAGCGGTCAGAGATGCCTGCGAAAAAAGCAGGGAAACCGGAATGGATATGGCTTCTCTGTCGGAAAAAGATTTCAGCAGGTTTTTGTATACTTGCAATTTGCCCGATCCCGATTTAGTTATTCGTACGAGCGGCGAAAAGCGTCTTAGTAATTTTCTTTTGTGGCAGGCAGCATACGCGGAATTTTATTTTACCGATGTATTATGGCCGGATTTTGATACTGCTGAACTCCATAAAGCGTTAGAAGATTATAAAAATCGCGAAAGGAGATTTGGTGAGTAAATTTGCTTTACGGACAATAGTGAGTTTAATATTGATTCTTGCCGTAACCGTTGTAATATACTTTCCTCCGAATTGGGTGTTTTGCCTGATTATTTCTCTTTTTGTTGCTTTAGGGCAGTTTGAGTTCTTTCATCTTGTCGAAAAACGGGGAATATTTGTATATAAATATTTTGGAACAATTCTTGGTGCTGCGATTCCTTTTGTTGTTTTTTTTGGAAACAGTTTTCCCGTATTAAAAGATATAGCTCCGATATTTATTGTTGCCGCAAGTTTGTTAGTTCTTACTTTACAGTTTACCAGACGAGATAATGCCCATGATCATTTGATAAGTACTGCGCTTACAATGTTTTCACTTTTTTATATAAGCTGGTTTTTCTCGTTTTTTGTCGAACTTAAACTTTTAGATAATGGCGCTAATCTTGTAATATTTCTTATTTTAGTTACGAAAAGTACGGATATAGGAGCTTATGTTGTAGGTAGTTTGTTTGGAAAACATGATCTTATTCCGAGGATCAGCCCTAAAAAAACCAAAGAGGGTACGTTAGCCGGCATTTTGACCAGCCTGATAGTTTCCCTGGTTTTGGGTAAACTGCTTACAGGTTTTTCTTTTGGCCATCTTTTTGTTTTAGGGATTGTTTTAGCTATTCTTGGGCAGGTAGGGGATTTGGCTGAGAGCTTGATAAAAAGAGATTGCGGAGCGAAAGATTCAAGTAACCGTTTGCCCGGCATAGGCGGGATACTTGATCTTATTGACAGTCTTCTTTTTACGGCACCGGTTTTTTATTTTTATATAAAAACGTTCTAAGTATGTTGTACGTTACATGTTATACGAAACATGCTTTTTTGGATGAGGTGTGATAAAAAACGTGCAACATGATACATGTAACGTGAAACGCGGAGCTAATGAAAAATATTATACTTTTAGGATCAACAGGATCGGTTGGAAGAAACGTTTTAGACGTTGTAAGGTGTTTTCCCGATAAATTCAGGATTAAAGCGATTACGAGTAATTCAAATGTTTCTTTACTTGCGCGGCAATCAAAAGAATTTAACCCTGAAATTATTGGAATAGGCGAAAAAGATCGGGTTTCAGAACTTAAAAACAACGTTTCTGAGAATATAAAAGTCCTCGCGGGTATGGAAGGCCTCGAAGAGATAATTAACAATGTTACGGCAGATATAATTTTTGTAGCTATTTCAGGCCGGGCGGCTCTTTGTCCGCTTTTTTGCGCGCTAAACACCGGTAAAACTATCGCGCTTGCCAGCAAAGAGCCGGTAGTCAGCGCCGGAATGCTTATAAATGATATAATTAAAAAAGATCCACACAGAATTTTGCCGGTTGATAGCGAACATAGCGCGATAATGCAGTGTTTAAACGGTAGAAGTAATAAAGAAGTACAAACATTGTATATAACGGGAAGCGGTGGTTCTCTTAACGAAACAGACGCAAGAGACTTTGATTCGGTTTCATTGGAAGAAGTTCTTAACCATCCTAAATGGGATATGGGGAAGAAAATAACAGTTGATTCCGCGACACTTATGAATAAAGGATTAGAAGCTATCGAGGCTCGGTGGCTTTTTGACGTGCCGGCTGAAAAAATAAAAATTATAATCCACCCGGAAGCAATAGTTCATTCTATGGTAGAGTTTTCCGATGGTACAATTAATGCCGGGCTTTTTGTCCCGGACATGCGGTTTCCGATATTAAAAGCGTTATCATTTCCGGAAATAATAGGAAATAATTTTCCGAGAATAGATTTTTCCGTTATAAATAAACTTTCATTTTCTCAGCCTGATACGAATAAGTTTCCAAGTATCAACATGGCGTTTAACGTTTTAAAGGACGGCGGGACAATGCCCGCGGTTTTAAACGCGTCCAACGAAGCGGCTGTAAATTTGTTTTTGGGGAATAAAATTAAGTTTACGGATATAATAAAAATTGTGGAAAAAGTTTTAAGTAAACATAAAAAAATAGATGCTCCGTTTCTGGCAGACATAATAAAAGCGGAAAACTGGGCAATGGGGGAGGTGCAGCGGTTTTGTTAACGTGGATTATTGTATTTATTGTTTTTAGCTTGTTGATACTTGTTCATGAAGCAGGGCATTTGGTTGCCGCGAAAAAAGCAAAAATAAGGGTAGAAGTTTTTTCTCTAGGCATGGGGAAACGTTTATTCGGGATAAAAATTGGTGAAACAGATTATCGGGTTTCTATGGTTCCGTTTGGCGGATTTTGCAAGATGGCTGGAGAAGATCTTGCTGAAGCTACCGGAGATGAATCTGAAATCGGAGCTAAACCAATAGGACATCGGTTTTGGGCTATTGCGTCAGGCTCTATTGCGAATTATCTTTTTGCGTTTATACTTTTTTCCATAATTTATATGATAGGAGCGCCTACTCTTTCCAATGTTGTCGGAGACGTTTTAAAAGGTTATCCGGCAGAATCTGCGGGCATAGAGGTTGGAGATGAAATATACGCTATAAATGGACGAAAGGTTGAATATTGGGATGATATCGTGGATGTCATTAAAAAGGAAAGCGCTGTATCCCCAAAATTAGACGTAGAAATAAAAAGGTCAAATAAGGATTTAATGCTTGAAATTGTGCCGGATATATCAACAACAACAAATATTTTTGGTCAGAAAATATCGCGTTCCGTAATAGGCATACGACCGCAGAATAAGCTTTTAAATGTCTCATACAATCCGGCATATGCCGTATATTTGGGTGGTAAAAGACTGATTACACTTACCGTGATGACATATAAAGGTATTTGGTTGCTCATTACCGGAGGAATGCCTGTTAAAACATCGGTTTCAGGCCCTATCGGTATAGCTTATTTAATTGGACAGGCCGCACATTTTGGAGTTGTATCAGTATTGATTATTATGGCGCATATTAGTATGGCGCTTGCAGTATTTAATCTTTTGCCGTTTCCAGTGCTTGACGGCGGACATCTTGTATTTTTACTGTTTGAAAAGTTGCGTGGTAAACCTGTGAGTATGAAAGTCCAGGAAATCGTGACCAACATAGCTCTTGTTTTACTGATAGCGTTAGCTTTATTTATCAGTTGGCAGGATATATTGAAATTTACGCCGTTGGGTAAGTAGGTTAACCAGTTAGCCAGTTAACCGGTTATGCCGGTTAGCTGGTTGCCGGTGTTGGGTTGAAAACTAAATAATAGAATATGAGAGCATGATTAAAAGACGAAAAACAAGGATTGTTGCAGTTGGTAATCTGAAAATTGGGTCGGGTTATCCCATTGTTATACAGTCTATGACTAAGACAAATACTTGTGATGTTGATAGTACGACGGAACAGATACAGAGTCTGGAAAAAGCCGGATGCGAGTTGATCCGGGTTGCTGTTAAAACCGCAGAAGATGCCCGCGCAATAAAGGATATTAAAAAAAATATAAATATTCCGATAGCGGCTGATATACATTTTGATTATAAATTAGCTTTAGAGGCTATTAATTTCGGTGCAGACAAAATCAGGATTAATCCTGGCAATATTGTTAAAAAATCTCATATTAGGAGTGTTATTAATTGCGCGTTAGAAAATAATATCCCTATAAGAGTGGGGATAAATTCCGGTTCTTTTAAAAAAACAAAAGTTTTGAAACAAAATCCGGAACATATTATGGTTGATGAACTTTTAAATTATTTGGAAAATTTTCGGGCAGAAAAATTTTATAATATAATAATCTCGATAAAATCCTCTGATGTGGTTTCAACATGCGGGGCTCTTAAACGGATAGCTTCACGTTGTGATTACCCAATACACTTGGGGGTGACTTCAACGGGGCTTCCCGAAGACGGTATAGTGAAATCCAGTGTTGGGATAGGCGCGTTGCTTTTGGATGGCATAGGTGATACCATTAGGGTATCTTTAACTGGTGAATCCATTTTGGAAATAGAAACCGCTAAGCGTATACTTGTGGCTTCCGGGACAAGGTATTTTGCTCCGGAAATAATATCTTGCCCGACATGCGGGCGTTCGCAGGTTGATTTAATTTCTGTTGCAAAAGAATTGAAACGGAAACTTAAAAAAGTAAAATTTGATAATCTGAAAAATCGAAACTTTACTATTGCGGTTATGGGTTGCGAAGTAAACGGTCCGGGCGAGGCAAAGAACGCGGATATCGGAATTGCGTTTGGGAAAAACAGAGGTGCAATTTTTCGTAAAGGTAAAATTGTTGAAACAGTAGATGTTACAATAGCAGTTAATAGGTTGATAGAGATGATTAGCGAAAATGTAACTTTGTAATTGAATTTATTGTGTTACACGCGGCATGTTACATGTGACACGTTTCTCCGCCGAAGGCGGGGTCGCCTTCGGCGGAAAGCGTGAAACATGTTCCCTGTAACGTGTAACAGAATTTAAGGAGTATGTATGCTATGGTCAAAAACTTTTATTCCAACATTAAAAGAGGATCCGCAAGAAGCAGAAGCTATAAGCCATAAGCTTATGCTGAGGGCAGGGCTTATTAGGCGGCTTACGGCGGGAACATATACGTATCTTCCTTTGGGCTATAAAATATTGCGCAAAGCGGAAAATATAATACGCGAAGAAATAAACAAGACAGGTGCTGCGGAAATTTTAATGCCCGCGCTTCAACCGCCTGAATTGTGGAAAAAAACAGGCAGGTATGATGATATCGGCCGGGTTATGATGAAATGTATTGATCGTCATGGAAAAGAAGTTGTGCTTGGACCTACTCATGAAGAAATAGTTACAAACCTTGTCTCAGGGGAAGTGAGATCATATAAGGATTTGCCCTTATATTGTATCAGATTCAAACAAAGTTTCGCGATGAGGTCAGGCCTCGTTTTGGCATTGTCCGCAGCTGTGAGTTTATTATGAAAGATGCGTATAGTTTTGATGTTGATGCCGAGGCAATGGAAATGACCTATAAAAGTATGTATGATGCGTATTGTCGTATTTTTGAAAGATGCGGGCTTGATTATGTCGCGGTTGAAGCTGATCCGGGTCTTATGGGAGGGACAGTATCTCATGAATTTATGATTCCAGCGGAAATAGGCGAAGATAAAATAGTTATATGTGCTGCTTGTAAATACGCGGCGAGTACGGAAGTTGCTGCTGTTAAACAGAAAGATAATCCAAAACTAGCAGATGAGAAACCGGAAAAGATAAAAGAAGTTGCTACTCCTAAAATGAAGAGTGTTCAGGAAATAAGCGCTTTTTTAAAAATAAGCCCTGCAAAAATATTAAAGACATTAATATACATTGCTGATAATGTTCCTGTGGTGATAATTGTAAGGGGCGATCATGAAGTGAATGAAACTAAAATTAAAAATTATCTCCGCGCAAAAGATTTTCAATTAGCCGATGAATCTGATATAAGAAAAGTAACAGGAGCTCCGATGGGTTTTTCCGGGCCGGTAGGCCTTCACGCGCGGATAATAGCGGATAATAGTGTGCGCGCTATTGTTAATGCCGTTAGCGGAGCGAATGAAAAAGACAAACATTTATGTAATGTGAATTTAGATCGGGATTTCAAGGTTAATGATTGGGTGGACGCGAGAGTTGTAATTGAGGGTGATTCCTGCCCGAAATGCGGCAATGGCTTGGAGTTTAAGTATGCGATAGAATTAGGGCATACATTTAAGCTTGGAACAAAATATTCAGGAGTTTTGAACGCGTCAATTCTTGATAAAACAGGGAATGAACTGTCCATGGTTATGGGATGTTATGGAATCGGCGTTAATAGAATACTTGCGGCATTAATAGAAAACAGCCATGATAAGGATGGAATAATCTGGCCGCGTGCTTTAAGCCCTTATGAAGTTGTTGTAATTCCGGTTAAAAGTGAAAATCAAGAGCTGTATTCTGAGGCTGAAAAAATATATAATGCTTTAAAAACTGAAGGGGTAGATGTGATTTTTGATGACCGGCAAAAGTCTCCCGGGATAAAATTCAAAGATGCGGATCTTATAGGTTTTCCATTACAAGTTATTATAGGCAGCAAAAGCTTAGAACAAGGAAAAATAGAAATAAAAAATCGAACAACAGGAGAGAAGATGCTCGTAGATAAGAATGGAATTATACAAAGCATCAAAATGTTGTTGTCCAAATAGCGGGGATAATGAAGAAACTTTTGCATAGTATTGCTGCTGCGTGAGGAAAAGATCCTTGGACATTTAAAGTTCCCGAAGCGTTTGACGTAATAAGGAAAAAATCTTGACAAAAGAAAATTCATATAATAAAATATTATCAATTGGATGAAGAAACTATAAGTGGGCCAGGTGCCCACTTATTTTTTTATCAGCAGACAATGCAGGTAAAATCATTACAGAATATAATATTATTATATGGTTTAATAAAATATAGTTAAATCTGAAAAATGTATAATAAAAAAATACCCGAAAAACTATTAGAATTCATTTGCCGGGAGGCCCAGCAGAATGGTTATGACTTAGTGGATATTGAAGCTAAGGGCAGCCGTAATTTTTTTATGGAGATTGTTCTTGATAAGAAAAACGGTATTACGATTGAAGAATGCGGTAATTTTAATAGAAAAGTTATTTCCTGGGCGGATAAAAACAATATTTTTGCGCAAGCCTATACCATAGATGTATGTTCTCCGGGGATTGACCGGGAACTGAAGTCAGGCCGTGCTTTTTTGTGGGGCAGGGGCAGGCGTGTTGAGGTTCGGGTATATGAACCGGTAAATGGCAAAAACGTTATTGCCGGTACGTTAATTGAAAGAAATAGTCAAGGAGATATTGTTTTAGATCTGGAGGGAAAAGAGATTCATATATGTAACGAAAACGTTAGTAAAACAAAACTAAAACCTGAAATATAAAATCATGGAGAAGGATGAATCCTTAATCCGTGATAATAACTTATAGGGAGAGAAATTATGAACATGGAATTGTTAACAGCATTGGAACGAATTGAAAGAGAGAAAGGGATAGACAAAGAGATTTTGTTTGAGGCAATTGAAAGTGCTTTAGTTAGTGCCGCAAAAAAAGTTATTGATGATCCTGACATTTCAAAAGAAGATATAACGGTGAAGATAGATAAAGAATCCGGAGAAATAAATATTTATTCAGAAGGGATAGAGATTCAAAGCCAGAGATTCGGAAGAATTGCGGCTCAAACCGCTAAACAGGTAATAATTCAAAAAATACGTGAAGCGGAAAGAGATGTTGTTTCCGACAAATATATTAAAAAAGTCGGAACGATTATAAGCGGGGCAGTACATAGGTTTGAAAAAGGGAACATCATCGTTGAGATTGATGATGCGGAAGCCGTAGTGCCTAAAAGTGAACAAATACCCCGGGAAAAATTTCGCCAGGGTGAAATAATAAGAGCGTATCTTCTCAAAGTTGAAAGAGGAACCGGAGCTCCTGAGATTATACTTTCGCGTGTAGACGCTGGGTTTGTCAAAAAACTCTTTGAACTAGAAGTTCCGGAAATATCTCAAGGTATAGTTGAAATTAAATCAATAGCCAGGGAAGCCGGAGAAAGAACAAAAATAGCCGTTTACTCGAAAGATGAAAAAATTGATCCGGTTGGAGCGTGTGTTGGTATGAGGGGGTCAAGAGTTCGTGATATTGTTAAAGAGCTGCATGGGGAAAGGATTGATATTGTAAAGTGGAATGATGATATTCGTGAGTACCTGCCTGCGGCAGTAAACCCTGCTGAAGTGACAAAAATGGTTATTGACAGGGAAAAAAGCACTATCACATTGACTGTTCCCAAAGATCAATTGTCGCTTTTGATAGGGAAAAAAGGGCGAAACATCAGGCTTGCGTCTAAGCTTTTAGGCTGGGAACTTGTCGCTGAAGCAGTTGAAGTAAACCAAGGGGTAAATTTATCCGACATAGAAGGTCTTGGAGATAAAACAAAAGAGACTTTGATGGAAGCCGGATATGATACTGCCGGTAAGGTGTCAAAAAGTTCGGTTGAAGAATTATCTGCCTTGAAAGGAATAGGCGCGAAATCTGCAGAAAAAATACTTAATGTGTGCAAGGAAGCATTAAAAGCAGGCGCAGGACAACATAATGGTACAGAATCTGTTGAAGAGTCTGCAGAAGAAAAGGCAAAGAAGTTTTTCAGTCCGTCAGCTGACGAGATTCTAGAAGAGAATGAAAAAGGATCAGGCCCGGAAGAAGTATCTGATGATAGCGAGGTTACCCCAGAGGAAGGCTCCAATACTGAACAGGCGGATGAAACTGATTAAAACACAAAAATAGAAAGATAAAAATACGGGATTCCGTACTTACAAAGAAGGTGTTAAATGTCAATAAACGTAAGGGATTTAGCTAAAGAGCTTGGGGTTTCCAGTGACGAGGTGTTGGAACAGCTGCGTAAACTTTATGTGGATGTTGAAGATCAAAACAGTAAAGTAACGGATAAAATAGCCGGGCTTATTCAGATTAAACTGGGCGGTTCAATCCTGGCCAAAAAAAAGAAACCTCCGAAGGTGAAAAAGGAAAAAAAGAAACGAACAGTTAAAGCAGTTGAAACTACCAAACCCTCAGAAGAAAAAAAAGTTAAAGAAACGAAAAAGAAACCAGAAATCTTAGCTGTTGAAAAAAAAGAAGAGCCGAAGGAGCCAAAGAAAAAAGTAAAATCCCTGAGAATGCCGGAAATTGTTTCCAGAGCGCCCCAAAAAGCGAAAGAAGAAAAGATTGAGGCTAAGACGGAAACTAAAACATCGAAAACTGGGGTTGAAAAAATAACGCAAGTAAAACCTGTAAAAGTTGTTAAACATGAAATTAGAGAAATTTTTGACAAAAACAACGAGGATATTTTTAAAAAGCCGGTATATGCAAAAAAAGGCAAAAAAGGTAAATATAAACCCGTTATTGAAGTAGTTGAAAAAGGTGCGCTTTCTAAATCCAAAAGAAAAGTTTCTAAAAAAGAGGGCAAATCCGCCGCAGTTTCTTTTCGGCCTGCGGCAGTTGAAGGCAAACAAGCTTTGGTTCGAAAAACACCGCAAAAAATTCAGATACAAATGCCGGTAAGTGTAAGAATTCTTGCTCCGCGCATAAATATAAAACCGAATTTGATAATTCAGTATCTTATGGATAAAGGCGCTTTTGTTAATATAAATCAGGATTTGGAAGAAGAAGTCGTGCGTGCGGTTATGGATCAGTTTGGATATGAACTTGAAGTACCCCAGACTATTGAGGCCATGGAAAGAGAGCTTATGGCAGAACACCATGATCATAAAAAGGCCGCGGGGATAGCACGAGCACCGGTAGTTACTTTGATGGGCCATGTGGATCATGGGAAAACTTCTTTGCTTGATTATATACGTAAAACCATGGTAACTAAAGGGGAAAAAGGCGGGATTACCCAGCATATTGGCGCTTATAAAGTTGAAATGCCGGAGGGTTCAGTAACGTTTTTGGATACACCGGGACATGCGGCTTTTACGGCAATGCGCGCGAGAGGAGCTAACGCGACGGATGTTGTTGTTTTAGTTGTTGCCGCTGATGACGGTGTTATGCCGCAGACTAAAGAAGCAATAGATCACGCGCGTGCGGCAGATGTACCTATTGTTGTTGCAATAAATAAGTGTGATTTGCCCGGGGCAAATCCGGATCATGTTAAAAAAAGCCTTCAACAAGAAGGGCTTGCTCCTGAAGCTTGGGGCGGGAAAACAATTATGGTTGAAGTTTCCGCTCATACGGGCGAAGGTGTTGATCATCTTGTGGAAATGCTTATGCTTGAATCTGAAATGCTTGAACTTAAAGCTAATCCCAAATTAAGAGCGCGAGGAGTTGTAATCGAAAGTAAAAAAACTCCCGGACAGGGGGTAGTGGCTACTTTGCTGGTTCAAAACGGTACTTTACGGGGCGGGGATGTCGTGTTGTGCGGGATATATTACGGAAAAGTTAAAGCAATGATGAACAATCTTGGAGAACGTATTCAGGAAGCGTTTCCTTCAACTCCGGTTGAAGTTTTAGGGCTACAGGGTGTTCCGCAAGCCGGTGAAGAATTTTTTGTAGTGAAAGATGAAAAAAAAGGCAAAAACATTAGCTTTGCTGAAACAGGGGGCGGATAGACATAAAAATATGGCTGCAAACCAAAGAGTAACATTGGAGGATTTGCACGCTCGGATTCTTGAAGGTGATATTAAAGAACTTAAAATAGTTTTAAAGGCGGATGTTCAAGGATCAGCGGAAGCTCTTAAACAGTCTTTGCAGCAGCTTGCTACAAGCGAGGTAAAAGTTAACTTAATACATACTGCTGTGGGAAATATTAATGAATCAGATGTTATGTTAGCAATGGTTTCGAATGCGGTTATAATCGGATTTAATATTAAAATTGATTCGCAGGCAGAAAGTCTGGCGAAAAATGAAAAAATTGATTTTCACATTTATGACATTATTTATGAAGCAATGGCTGATGTAAAAGCCGGGATGGAAGGTCTTTTAGAACCGGAAGAGAAAGAAGTTTTTCAGGGTACGGCTCAGGTCCGGGAAATATTTTCGTCTAAAATTGGTAAAGCTGCAGGATGCGCGGTTACAAAAGGAGTTATTCATAGAAGAGACAGAATAAGAATCAAGCGAGGTCCGGAAATTGTGTTTGAAGGGGAAATTAATTTTCTCAAAAGATTTAAAGATGATGTGAAAGAAGTTAAAGACGGGTTTGAGTGTGGTATTTCAATAAAAGGGTTTAATGATGTCCGGAAAAATGATATTATTGAAGCGTTTATTATTGAAAAAGTAGCAAGAAGATTAGGAAAGTAGTAATATTTGGGATAGTATTTGGGGACTAGTATTTGGGGACAGCTACCATTTAATTGCTTTGCAATTAAATGGTAGCTGTCCCCGGATTAAGGATGCATATGTCAAAGAAGAAAAAGATTCTTAGCGGGATGAGGCCTACGGGTAAATTGCATTTAGGACATCTTGTCGGTGCGTTGAATAATTGGATTAAGCTTCAGGAAGAATTTGAATGTTTTTTTATGGTTGCTGATTGGCATGCTCTTATGAGTGAGTATGAAAATCCTTCGGATATACGCAAAAATAGTATTGAGATAGTAAAGGACTGGGTTGCCTGCGGGATAGACCCTGAAAAAAGCTTTATTTTTGTACAAAGTATGATTCCTGAACATTTGGAACTGGCAATGGTGTTTGGATTATTAACTCCGTTAGGATGGCTAGAAAGATGTACAACTTATAAGGAACAGCTTAGAGAAATAAAAGGACGTATGCTTGCAACATATGGTTTTTTAGGGTATCCAGTTCTTCAAACTGCGGATATAGCGCTTTATAACGCGGATATTGTTCCTGTTGGAGTTGATCAACTGCCGCATTTAGAGTTAGCAAGGGAAATTATCAGAAGATTTAGTTCCTTATACAAGAAGGACATATTTAAGGAACCCGAACCAATGTTAACCAAAGTTTCAAAACTAGTCGGGTTAGATAATAGAAAAATGTCCAAGAGTTACGGCAATTTCATTTCATTGTCAGATAACGCCGAAACCGTGAAGAAAAAGGTTTACAGTATGTACACGGATCCCAAAAGGACACGTGCTGATATTCCCGGTACGGTTGAAGGAAACCCTGTTTTTGTCTATCATGATCTGTTTAACGTGAATAAAGAGGAGATATCTGATCTTAAAAAAAGATATAAGCAAGGAAATGTTGGAGATGTAGAGGTTAAGAAAAAACTTACCGCGGCATTAAATGATTTTTTAGATCCGATTAGAAAAAGAAGATTGAACATTACAGATAGTGATGCAGAAAAAATTATTAAAGATGGAACAGAAAAAGCTCGTGAAACAGCGAGAAAAACAATGTTGGAAGTAAGAAAATGCCTGCATCAAATCATGTAGGGTCAGGACATGCCCTGACCTTTAAATGGTTTTATAAATAGAGAGTAGACATGCTTATTTCCTGAGCTTATGATTTAGTAAAGATATGTCATATAAGATAAAACTCAATATTTTTGAAGGCCCGTTGGATCTCTTGTTGTTTCTTATCAAAAGAGAAAAAATAGATATTTACGATATTCCCATTACCATAGTCACAGAGCAATACCTTGAATACATTAATTTTATGAAAATGCTGGATTTAGAAATTGCCGGAGATTTTTTGGTAATGGCCGCTACTTTGATGCATATTAAAAGTAAAATGCTTTTGCCCCCTGAGGAATCGGATGCTGAATCCGAAGAAGAGGAAGACCCGAGAGAAGAACTTGTCAGAAAGCTTTTGGAGTACAAGAAGTATAAAGAAGCCGCTTCTATTTTGCAGGAAAAGTATCATCAGAATAAAGAAATCTTTTTGAGAAAAGGTACTGCTGATAAGAGGAAAATAATTGCGGAAGACGGGTCAGAATATTTTGAAGCAAGCCTCTTTGATTTGATAAGCGCGTTCAGAAAAGTTTTAAAAACTATGCCAAAAGAAACTTTTCATAAGGTTATAAAAGATCGGTTTACGGTTAGTGACAAGATACATGAGATATATCATATTTTGTCAGAACGGCCTAAAATGTATTTTTTAGCACTTTTTAAGAAAGTTAAAGGCAAAGATGAAGTAATTGCATTTTTTCTGGCTGTGTTAGAATTAATGAAAATGAAAGAAATTCTTGTTGTTCAAAAGAATTCTTTTGAAGAAATTGAGATTATTAGGAATCCGGAGCTAGTTAGCCGATTGACCAGTTAGCCGGTTATCCGGTTGTAGGGGACAGGCTTGCCTCTCGCCTGCATGAAAACAAAGGTAGTATTATGGAGAATATAGATAGGATAAAAAGTATAATAGAAGCGCTTCTTATTGTTTCAGAAGAGGGTTTAAATGGCCAGGATTTAGTAGATGCAATTACATCCGTAGATTTGAAAGATGTAGAAAAAGCTGTCCAGGCGTTGAAAGAGGATTATGAAAATTCAGGAAGAGCTTTTAGTATTATGGAAGTTGGAGGTAAATACAGGATATTTACTAAACCCGAATATATGCCGTGGATCGGTAATTTATATAAAAAAGATATAGATCGATTAAGTGGTCCCTCATTGGAGACTTTAGCTATAATTGCTTATAAACAGCCGGTTACAAGGGCGGAGATTGAAGCTGTGCGAGGTGTGAATGTGGGCGGAGTTATAAAAGCGCTTTTAGATAAAGATTTGATTCAGGTTAGAGGGAGAAGAGATATTCTTGGACGGCCTTTGGTTTATGGGACTACAGATAAGTTTCTGGAAATATTCGGGTTAAATTCTTTAAACGATTTACCCGTGTTACGCGAGTTTGCAGAGGAGGATTTAGAATATACCAAAGCGGCAAAACAGATTTTGATTGAAAGTGAAAAAGATAATAATATAGTTTCGGATCCTGTTTCGGTTTTAACAAACACAGATTCAGATGCAGAACCGGTTGAATCAGTAAAAAAGGAGTTTCATGACGATGAATCCTAAAAATTTGACAGAACTTAGAAAAGAAATAGATTCAATAGATTCTGACATTATAGAATTAATTAATAAGCGTGCTAAAATTACTTATAAAATTGGTGAAGTTAAAAAGAATAAAAAGCATCCGATTTATAGCCCTGACAGAGAGAGCCAGGTGTATGCTAGTATTGTTGCGAAGAATAAAGGTCCATTGACATCAGAATCAATGAAAGCGGTATATCGCGAAATCATGTCAGCATGTCTTTCCTTGGAACAGCCTATTCGGGTGGCATATTTGGGCCCAGAATGTACCTTTACGCATCAGGCGGCATTAAAAAAGTTTGGTTCAAGTGTTGCGTATCTTTCTTGTGACACTATTTCCGATGTTTTCCGGCAAGTTGAAAAATCAAACGCGGATTATGGGGTAGTGCCGATAGAGAATTCTACCGAAGGAGCAGTTAATCATACTCTGGATATGTTTGTTGATTCGCCCCTTGTGATTTATTCCGAGATTTATAGACATATTCGGCATAACTTGTTGTGTAAAAAGGAGAATAAAGATTTAATAAATAAGATTTATTCAAAACCGCAAGTTTTTGGGCAATGCCGTATGTGGCTTGAAAAAAATCTGCCTACGGCAAAACTTCGAGAAGCTACTTCAACAGCTAAAGGAGCGGAAATAGCCGCTAAACATGCAGATTCCGCTTGTATCGCAAGTGAACTTGCGGCAGATAAGTATGGCCTAAAAATTCTTGCGAAATCAATCGAAGACAGTACGGTTAATATTACTCGTTTTTTAGTTTTGGGTAAACATATGAGCAAGGTTTCAGGCGAGGATAAGACTTCAGTGGTTTTTTCCGTAAAAGATAAGCCGGGAGTTTTGCACGATATGTTGAGTTCTTTTAAAAAGAACGGAATAAATTTGACAAAGATTGAATCAAGGCCTTCAAAAAAGAGATTGTGGAAATACTACTTTTTTGTGGATATGGAGGGCCATGCGGAAACTCCCAAGATTAAAAAGGCTTTGAAAGATCTTGAGAAGAAATGTTATTTTTTGAAAATATTAGGTTCATATCCGAAAGGATAACTGCGTTACACGTTGCACGATACACGTTACACGCTATACGTTGTACGTTGTTTTAATGTGTAGGGACAGGCCCCTGTGCCTGTCCGTAGCGTGCTGCTTGTAACGTGTTACATGTTTATTATGAAAAAAAATTATAAAAAAATATTGGATAAAGTAAATCCCTATCAACCGGGTAAACCGATTGAGGAAGTTAAGAGGGAATATAACCTCAAAAACGTGATTAAACTTGCTTCAAATGAAAATCCATTACCACCGTCACCTAAAGTGCTTGAAGCAATCGCTGAAAGCGCTAAGAATGTGGCGAGGTATCCTGACGGATCGTGTTTTCAGCTTAAAGAATGTTTAAGTAGAAAACTGGAAGTTTCCAACAACAGTATTGTTTTTGGAAACGGGTCGGATGAAATTATTATTCTTGCGCTCAGGGCATTTATAAACCCCGGCGATGAAGTAATCATTTCGAGTCCGACTTTTTCTGTTTACAAAATTGCCGCGACAATTGAAAACGCTGTGATAAAAGAAATTCCGGCACGCAATTATAAATATGATTTAGAGGCAATGTATAAGGCTATTACGAAAAATACGAAAATTATATTTATTGCCAATCCTGATAATCCGACAGGAACTTATGTTCCGGATAATGATCTTAGGGCTTTTGTCGAGAAAGTTCCCAAAGATATTTTTGTTTTTATAGATGAAGCTTATTACGAATTTGCCAGGGGCGGTGATTATCCTGAAACGCTTGATATGATAAAACGTCAGGATCGGAATGTGATAATTGCCAGGACATTCTCGAAAGCGTATGGTCTCGCAGGATTGCGGGTTGGTTATAGTGTTGCCAGAGAAGATATCGCGATGTTACTTAATAAAGTCAGAGAACCATTTAATGTTAATTCTATTGCTCAAGCCGCGGCAATAGCCGCTTTGGAAGATAAAGAACATTTGCAGGCTTCAGTTAACCTTGTGTTGTCTGAAAAAGAAAAATTTTATCAAAAATTCAAATCACTGGGATTAGAGTATATCCCGACCCGGGCAAACTTTATTGCAGTTAACACAAAACGTGATTCGAAACAGATATTTAATTTCTTATTAACAAAAGGAATTATAGTCCGAGAAATGTCCGCATGGGGACTTGATGGATTTATTAGAGTGAATATAGGTCTTCCTGAAGAGAACGAAATGTTCTTTAAGGTGTTTGCGGAAGCGATTAAATAGTGCATTACAATTAACCGGCAAACCGGTTAACCGAAATAAGATTTATTGGGAAATTTGATGTGTAAAACAAAATATCAAAAAGAAGAGTTCAAAGAAAATTATTAACCGGCAAACTGGTGTACCGGCTAACCGGCTAACCAATAATAAGAGGAGTTTTTATGATAATCGTATTAAAACCAACAGCAACAAAAAAAGAAACAGATCATATTCTGAATAAGATCGAGAAGCTAGGTTTGAAACCCTGGATTTCCGAAGGGGTAGAGAGATCTATTATAGGCGTAATCGGTGAAGAAGATATTTTAAGGACTTTGCCTTTAGAAGGTTTCCCCGGAGTTGAAAAGGTTATGACTATTTTAAAACCTTATAAATTGGCATCGCTTGATTATAAGAATGAGCCAACTAAAATCGACTTGGGTAAAGGAGTGGTAATAGGCGGAAAACAGGTAGTTGTTATGGCCGGGCCATGTTCTGTTGAAACTCGTGAGATGCTTTTGGATATAGCCGTTAAAGTGAAAAAATCAGGTGCGCTTATGCTTCGAGGCGGTGCTTTTAAACCAAGAACCAGCCCGTATAGCTTTCAGGGGTTAGGAGAAGAAGGTTTGAAATATCTTGCTGAAGCGAGAGATAAGACAGGTCTTTTAATTGTTACGGAACTTATGGATATCCGTACGTTGGAAACTGTAATGAAGTATGCAGATGTTATCCAAATCGGCGCTAGAAATATGCAGAATTTTGATCTTTTAAAAGAAGTTGGTAAAACAAAAAAACCTGTTTTGTTAAAACGCGGTATTGCGAATACTATTAAAGAGTTTCTTATGAGCGCGGAATATATTTTAGCCGGAGGGAATTCTAACGTAATTTTATGTGAAAGAGGCATAAGAACCTTTGAAACTTTTACACGGTTTACTCTCGATATTAATGCTGTGCCGGCAATAAAAAGTTTAACGCATTTGCCTATTATAGTTGATCCTTCACATGGGACAGGAAGATGGGGAATGGTGAACGCAATATCACGTGCGGCAGTCGCGGTTGGAGCCGATGGATTAATGGTCGAAGTGCATCCTAATCCGGAAGACGCATTTTCTGACGGTGATCAATCTCTCTTGCCGGAGACTTTTGCTAAACTGATGAAAGATGTTTCAAAAGTTGCAAAAGCTGTGGGAAGAACTCTGTAGGGGCGCGGTTTCCGCGCCCAAGGGCGATGAATGGTGTAAAAATTATGAAAATAAAAAAAGTAGTAATTATAGGTATGGGATTAATTGGCGGTTCATTGGGGAAAGCTTTGCTTGAGAAAAATATTGCTGATCAAGTTATCGGCGTATGCCGGCGGCAGGTTTCTTTAGATAAGGCAATAAAAGAAAAATCTTTAACCGCGGGTTGTATAGATAAATACAAAGAAGTTGTTAAAGATGCCCAAATAATAGTTATTGCAACGCCTGTTTCGAAGATTAAGAAAATATTAACGGATTTAGCGGAAGTTTTAAATGATCCCAAAATTATTGTAACAGATGTAGGAAGCACAAAAGAAGAGATTGTGAGATATGCAGGCCAATTTAAAAATAATTTTTCTTTTGTCGGAGCGCATCCTTTAGCTGGGTCTGAAAAAAAAGGTGTGGAACATTCGGACGGCAGCCTTTTTGAAAATTCAGTTTGTATTGTAACTCCTACGAATGAAACTCTGGATGAGAATTATGAAAGAGTAAAAAGTTTATGGGAAAAAACCGGTGCAAGAATAGTCAGATTAGAACCCAAAATACATGACGAATATTTGGCTTTTTCAAGTCATTTGCCGCATATTGTGGCGTACGCTTTAGCTGGGGCGTTGGGGGAAAACTTTTCTAAAGATATGGTTGCAACAGGTTTTAAGGATACTACTCGGATAGCATTATCAGACCCTGAGTTGTGGAAAGATATTTTTATGAGTAATAAGCAGAATGTGATTAATGCCATAGCTCGCGTGAAAGAAATACTTTCCGGGATTGAAGAGGATCTTGCCCTGGACAAGGAAGCAGAGCTTGTAAAAAAATTGAAAAAATATAAAGGAATAAGAGATGAATATCTTTAATGCTGTTAATGTGGTAGCTATTGATGGCCCGGCTGGAAGCGGAAAAAGTACGGTAAGCAGGTTTGTTGCTGAAAGACTGGGCTTTATGTATATAGATACCGGAGCAATGTATCGAGCTCTTACTTTGAAAATCATGCGGGAAAATATTGATTTTTCTGATGAGGAAAGAATTATAGAAATCTCTGAGAAATTAAATTTGCAATTATTACCGGCAGAAATCGGAAAGAACTCTATACGTGTTATTCTTGAAGGTGAAGATGTTAGCGAAGAAATAAGAAAAATGGAAGTTACGGGTAATGTTAAATATATAGCGAAAATAACGTTAGTTAGAAATAATATGGTAAGATTTCAGCAGCAAATGATAAAAGGCATAAACGGTGCTGTTATGGAAGGCCGTGATATAGGAACTGTAGTTTTCCCGGACGCGAAATACAAGTTTTATTTGGATGCTTCTTTTGTTGAAAGAGTTGAACGTCGTTTAGCTGAACTCAAGGCGAAAGGGCATACTATAACGCGCAAGGAAGTGGAAGATGATTTAAAACAGCGGGATCATGCGGATAAGACGCGAAAAGTTGGGCCGCTTAAAAAAGCTGATAACGCGGTTTTTCTTGATACAACAAATCTTTCCATTGAAGATGTAACCACGAAGATAGTAGAAATGGTAAAAACCAGATAGCGGAGCTATAAATATGTTGATGTATAAAATTTCCAGGATAATATTCGAAATCTTAATGCGGATTCTTTTTAAACTTCAAGTTGAAGGTAAGGAAAACATTCCGTCTGCGCCTTATTTGGTTGTTCCAAATCACAGTAGTTTAGTTGATCCGCCGCTTATAGGAATGGTATGTAAAAAGGATGATATTTCTTTCCTGGCAAAAGAAGAGCTTTTTACCGCGCCGATTATAGGTATTTGGAGCAGAAGCGTGGGATGCATAGAAGTAAAGCGTGGTGCCAATAGTGTTAGGAGCCTTAAAACGGCAATTAAACATTTAGCGGAGGGGAAGAGTGTGTGCATTTTTCCCGAGGGTACCCGTTCTTTAGACGGATCATTACAAGATGCGAAAAGGGGCGTAGGTTTTTTAATAGCAAAGGCGGGTGTTCCGGTTGTTCCAGTATATATCCAGGGATCACAAGAGGCGTTACCTAAGACCGGGGGGATAAATCCAGGGGCGATTATTCGTGTTAAAGTGGGAAAACCCTTTAACCTCGAGACGTTTTTAGGCAAAGATAAATCCAAAAAGCTGGATTACAATAATGTTGCCAATATTGCTATGGAAAAGATCGCCGAATTGAAAGATAAAAGCTGAAAATTGACGGTTCAAAAGATATTTTAAGGAAAGATATTGCAACTTTTCCAAAAAAACGGTACAATAAATGTTCCAAAATTCTTACAAAGGAGTTGAGTTGTTGATGGAAACAGAAAAGAAAAATGATAAGTTTATCGAAGAACTAACACAAATGTACGAGGACAGCATTGCTGATATTAAGGAGGGGCAGCTGTTAAAGGGAACAATAGTTCAAATTAATGATAAGGAAATTCTTGTTGATGTGGGCTACAAATCTGAAGGTATTGTGCATAAGGGAGAGTTTTCAGATCCCGAAGATTTGAAAGTTGGCAGTGAAATAGACGTTATGCTTGAATCCAAAGAGAATGATGTGGGTATGATTGTTCTTTCTCATGAAAAGGCTAAACGTTTTAAAGGGTGGCAGAATATAGTTGAAAACTATAAAGAAGGCGACATGCTTAACGGTAAGATCTTTAAAAAAGTCAGAGGCGGATTTATGGTTGATGTTGGTATGGAAGCCTTTTTGCCGGCAAGCCTTTCTATGATGCAGGAATTTGGAGGATCAGATAGCCTTTTGGGGAAAAAGCTGGATTTCAAAGTAGTCAAAATCAATATTCCGAGAAAAAATATTGTACTTTCACGCAAAGAGATTGTGGAAGAAAAACGGCGTGAAGAAAAGCAAAGTATTATGGAATGTTTAAATAAAGGTGATATTGTTAAAGGTGTAGTAAAGAATATTACTGATTTTGGAGCATTTGTTGATATAGGCGGTGGGATTACGGGACTTCTTCACATTACGGATATGAGTTGGGGAAGAATTAATCATCCGAATGAAATGGTTAAGGTTGGCGATGAGATTAATGTGCAAATATTAGATTTCGATAAAGCCAATGTGCGTGTGTCATTAGGATTGAAGCAAGCTGTTCCGAATCCGTGGGAAGATATTGCCGCAAAGTATCCTGAAGGGTCAGTTGTTAAAGGCAAGGTTGTTAATATAATGCCTTATGGTGTTTTTGTAGAACTGGAAAAAGGGATAGAAGGGCTTATTCACATATCGGAATTTTCATGGTCAAAAAAGTTTAGCCATCCGAGTGAAAAGTTCAAGATTGGTGATATTGTAGAAGCGTTAATTCTAAAAATAGATAAAGATAATCAGAAACTTTCGCTGGGTATTAAACAACTTGGCGATGATCCCTGGAAACAAGTAGAGGAACGCTACAAGGTTGGAGACAACATAAAGGGGATAATAAATGCTGTTACGGATTACGGTGCTTTTGTGGAACTAGAAAAAGGCGTCGAAGGTCTTGTCCATGTATCAGATCTTTCTTGGACTAAAAGAATTACACATCCAAAAGATGTTCTAAAAAAAGGTGAAGAGATAGACGCGATTATTCTGAATGTTGATGAACAAAACAGGCGTATAGCTCTTGGCGTAAAACAGCTTAGCCAAGATCCGTGGGATGAAATTATAAAAAAATATACTCCTGACACGGTTTGTAACGGTAAAATTACGAATATTACAAACTTTGGGATATTTGTGGAACTTGAATCTGATTTGGAAGGTCTTTTGCATGTTTCAGAAGTTGATCTTGGTGCTTCCGGCAGAATGGAGGATGTGTATAAAACAGGTGAGGTTATAACTGTTAAAATTATACATATTGATGGTGTCCAGAAAAAAATTGCGCTTAGCACAAAAGATGTGACAACAAATTCTGAAGATACACAAAAAGAAGTTTCTTTGGAAAAATCTGATATTAAAAAAGAGGAAGATTCTTCTTCGAAAGAAACAGTTGAAGATATTTCTGAAATGCCGCTGCCAGAGTCTGATTCTGATTCTGCAGAAAAAACTGAGTAACATAAAACAGGGACAGTTGACAATTAATTGGCAACTGTCCCTGTTTTATATTTAAATACGGTCGAAAAACGGATTCTTACCAGTTGCTGACAGAGGAATTCCAATTGCCATGACGACTTGTTTACTGAATATACCGCACTCAATTGCGGCTTTTCCAATGGAATACATAAGACGATTATCAATATGAAATTTTGCCGCTTGGCTAGCCGCGGCTCCCAAAGCAATGCCTAAATCTAACGCGTTATACGAGCAAAGCCCTTTTCGTTTTTCAAGTTCACGGCAAGTTGCATAGCCGCAAAATCCGCAGTTTAACCCGATTGTTTTTTTCTTTGTGCCAAGTACAACAATATGGTCAGTATTATTAATGTTTTCAGCATCACGTTTCATCCCGCCGGCGTTTTTCATTGTCCCTATTTTTTTCATTTGAGAACGTACTTTTTGTATTTCTTTTTTGTTTAGGATAATGATTTCCAGATTATCTTGCCCTTTTGCTTTAGGTGCTGTCCGCGCGCTGGTGCACATGAATTCAGCTACATTTTTTAATACCGAATTTTTAATGCTTTCGTATTTTTTAGCCATAATATTTCCTTTCGTTATTGCCGTAGGGGCGGCCCCCTGTGCCCGCCCTGATTTTATAATACATTATTTTACAAGATTACAAAAGCTTTAACAAATAATTTATATAATGGGACTGTCGCAAAATAATTTACAAATTATCATTGCGAGCGAATAGAATGAGTGAAGCAATCTAAAGTCCTTGATTTTATTCAATCTTGGAGATTGCTTTGTCGTCTTTGGCTCCTCGCAATGACGAGAATTTACATTTTGGACACCCCCATAATTAGTAAGATGCAAGGGGCAAAACGGGGGGTATGCCTCCACTTGACGTTTATTATATACCTATGCTACAATGACCAAACTATGAAACCAGCAGAAGAACAACTTAAAATAATTAAAAGAGGTACCGAAGAAATAATAAATCTTGCGGAACTTAAACAGAAGCTTTCGCGGCAAAAACCCCTTGTTATAAAAGCCGGATTTGATCCTTCCGCTCCTGACATACATCTTGGACACACAGTACTTCTCCGTAAAATGAAACATTTTCAGGAGTTAGGACATGATGTTTATTTTTTGATAGGAGATTTTACCGGCCGGATCGGAGACCCTTCTGGTAAATCTAAAGTTCGCCGGCAGCTTACCTCAGAGGAAGTAAAAGCCAACGCAAAAACTTATAAGAAACAAATATTTAAAATTCTGGATAAAAATAAGACAAAAGTAGTTTTTAATTCCAAATGGTGTTCGGCATTAGGGACTGAAGGTATATTTGATTTAGCGTCCAGATATACAGTTGCCCGTATGCTTGAAAGAGATGATTTTTCTAACCGGTACAAGAACAAAACACCGATAAGTATTTTAGAGTTTTTGTATCCGCTTTTGCAAGGCTATGATTCTGTTGTTATGAAATCTGACATTGAATTAGGCGGAACTGACCAAAAGTTTAATTTGCTTGTGGGAAGGGATATGCAAAGAAGTTTTGACATTGAAGCACAGGTGATTATTACTATGCCTATACTGGAGGGATTGGACGGTGTGCAGAAAATGTCTAAATCTTTGGATAATTATGTCGGCATTTCAGAACCACCAGATGAAATGTTTGGTAAAATTATGTCAATTTCTGATACGCTGATGTGGCGGTATTATGAACTTTTAACGGATATAGATTACGGAAAAATTAAAAATAATGTGGAACAGGGGAAACAGCATCCAAAAGAAGTAAAAATAAACCTGGCAAAAGCTATTGTCAGCGAGTATCATGGCCATGGCCTTGCCGAAAAAGCAAAACTCAATTTTGAAATGGTATTTGCAAAGAAAGAGCTTCCCGAAGATATCCAGGAATACTATTTTGATATTGAATCAATGCCTTCTGCTGCGGCAGTTTCCGACAGTCTTGGCATCTCAAGAAGTGAAGCGCGCAGATTAATTGTCCAGGGAGCTGTTTTTTATGATGGTATAAAGATTGAAGATCCGAATATAATTATAGTTTTCGAAACAAAAGGAAAAGTTCTAAAAGCTGGCAAACGCAGGTTCCGTAAGCTTTTCCGGCGGCCATAAATTTTTTCAAAAAAATATATAAAAAGACTTGACATTATTTGGAATTCAGGTACAATGGCAATACTTATCTTATAACGTTTTTTTATAGAGTATAGTTATTATACATAACTAATAAAAAAGCATCATAACTATGGTGCTTTTTTATTTGAGCAGTTCTTTGAAAATAGATAGCTAAAAACACACATGGGTCAACGAAATATCAAACTGGAGAGTTTGATCCTGGCTCAGAACGAACGCTGGCGGCGTGGATTAGGCATGCAAGTCGGACGATCTCTTTCGCAAGAGGGGGATAGTGGCAAACGGGTGAGGAACACGTGAGTAATTTACCTTTAGGTCCGGAACAACCTGACGAAAGACAGGCTAATACTGGATAAGACCACAGTTGCAAAGTGACAGTGGTTAAAGGGGGGGATTCTGAAAATGAACCTCTCGCCTATTGATGAGCTCGCGTCCTATCAGCTTGTTGGTGGGGTAAAGGCCTACCAAGGCGAAGACGGGTAGCTGGTCTGAGAGGATGGTCAGCCACACTGGGACTGAGACACTGCCCAGACTCCTACGGGAGGCTGCAGTCGAGAATC
>JBDRLO010000016.1:0-3925 GCA_043812935.1 Candidatus Omnitrophota bacterium | reverse complement strand
AAAAGCAAAATTCCGATTTCTATCATAAAAAACCGGACTTTCCCGCCATAGACTATTGACATCGCGAATACTCCTAAAACCAAAACAATAAAAATAATATTTATCATCCGCGCTTTATGTGAAGGTTTACCGCCGATCTTCCCCACAATCTTGCGAATATTTTCACGTTCTTCTTCAAAACTACGGATTTCGTCTGCCAATTCGTTTTCTGTGAATTTCGTCTGCATTTCCTCTCCTCCATTTCATCAAAAACATACGCTGTTCTATCTGTTCTTGTTCTGATTATACATCCTTGAAATAAAATGTGTAAAGAAAAAGCTGTTAAAATTATATCTTTAACAATAGACCTATAACCATAACAAACAGGCACAGGGTACATGGCAAGACCTGTTCCCACATCAACAAACAGGCTAAGCAATAAGCAATCCGCCGCCGTCATAAAGCGGCAATGCCTCTGCACTAAGATACAGCACAGAATGTTTAAATAAAAAGTCTTCAATTTCTTGAGCCTGTTTATGCAATTTAAAATCACCTAAAAAAATAATCATGCCCTTCGGACTCATCCCGCACACTCCGCCTATAAAACCGTGTTTCTCCCCCGGCAAAACAATTGTTCTAGCTGAAACGACTAAAACTTCTATGCCAACATTCCGTGCGGTTTCTGCAATCCCCTCATCCTGCGTAATAATAGCATTTTCACCAACAACCATCACACTGCACCGCGCGTATCCTTGTGAAACTTTTACCAGTTTTAATTTTCTTTTTTCTATTTCTTCTAAAACTACCCTGTCAATATATTGCACGTTACAAAATACAGTATTGCCCACGCGCACGGCATTATATAAAACTGTCTGAGGATAAAGAGCACCAGGGTTACTGGCACCTTTTATTAAGCTTATTTGCTGATTCTTTAATGTTTGTAAAATTTCCTCAGGAACACATGGCGCATATATAAACGTTTTTATATCAACTTGAAAAAAATATATATCAGGATGGCATAATATTGAATCGTACACTTCACCATCCTCATGACGAGATGGCCAGAAAGGGGGAAATACAACCCCTGGTAATTTTTTCTTGAGAAGTTCTATGTATTGTTCGGGAATTCTTTTGTCGTGAATAATAATCATTTTTTCTTTCAAAATAACAAAATCGCTATATTTAAAGTAATTTCTTAGGCAAAATCTGACTAGCAATGAGTTTTCGATCGACGAGAAAACTCTCGCCTTCTGCGAATATTTTTAAAGTTCCTCTTCTTACATCTACGTTGCTATTCAAAAAATCCGAATTCCCACCGGACAACACCTTTATTTTATCATAGTTCTCACGCAAAAACCCAAAAACAGCAGATTCATCTTTTGGATTAAAAAAAATATGCCGCGGTTTTCGACTTACGTCACTTGAAATATAATCCAGCATACAAGCAAAAATCCGACTTTCAACTTTCAGTTTAAATGCCGGATGAAACGGTCCTGCCAAACAATTTTCGCCACTTAATAAGCCTTCTGAAGGATGAAGCCCACACCTAATAACCTTTATGCCATTTGATTCTAAATGTACAATAATATTCCGGCAAATATTTATCGCTGAACTTTCTGACAAAGGAACATATCTTCCTTCTTTCCAGTCATCCGCCAAAACAGTATCCTTCATAACTATTGTCGGATAAATTCTTGCTTGGCTAGCATTTAATTCTTTCGCGCACTTCGCGGTTAAATATTCGTCTTCTCTTGTACTAGAAGGGAGCCCTATCATCATTTGGTATCCTAGCAAAAAATCGTTTTCAACTATTAACTTACAGGCCTTCTTAACACAATCCGGAGTATATCCTCTTTTTATGCGTGACAACACCTCGCCAGACATTGACTGAACACCTAGTTCAACGCATTTCACATTATTCTTTTTAAGAAACATTAATTTTTTATTATCAATAAAATCGGGACGCGTTGAAAGCCTTATTCCCTTTATAAGTTTTTTCTCAATATACGGCTGAACAGGTTTTAAAAAACTTTCCTGAATTTCGCGTGTCAAAGCCGTAAAAGTACCGCCAAAAAAACCCACTTCAACATCACTAGAACCCATTTTAGATAAATACTGGTCAATTTTTTGAGAAATACTATTTGGGGTAATCACATCATCTTGTTCTGTAATCTTGTTCTGGTTACAAAATATGCATTTATGAGGACACCCTTTGTGCGGAATAAAAAATGGGATTGTATAATGTTTTTTCATACCCGTAGGGGCGGTTCGTGAACCGCCTGATCTTTTATTAAGGGCGCTTCGCGAAGCGCCCCTACGCTAGTTTTTTATAAAATCTAAAATGTCCAAATCTATTTCCTCGAACAAATCTTTAAGTTTCCTCATCGGCAGGCCTAAAATATTGAAATAAGAACCTTTGATATTG
The DNA here is from genome assembly GCA_043812935.1 of Candidatus Omnitrophota bacterium. Classification (GTDB taxonomy): domain Bacteria; phylum Omnitrophota; class Gorgyraeia; order Tantalellales; family Tantalellaceae; genus JBDRNE01. The sequence goes on along the minus strand of JBDRLO010000016.1, from coordinate 1,521 downwards.
TCAAAGAGAAGAGATCCAACCCCTTCTATTGAAAACCCGCCGGCCTTATCATACGGCCCTAACAACTTAAAATATCTCTCAATTTGGTCGTCTGTTAGACTAACAACGTTTAGAACACTTTTATCAAAATCAACTGATTTTTTAGTGTCGTTAATCACGCAAAGCCCGGTATAAACTTCTAGCTTCTCCCCTGAAAACCTTTTAAGCATTTCACGGGCAGAATGCTCGCTATCAGGTTTTCCAAGAATGTTACCCTCGTGAATAACCAAAGTATCCGCGCCTATAACTAGCGCGTCCTTATGCTTTTCGGCAACTTTCTCTGCTTTTCTTTCTGCGTTAATTTGCACAATTTCCGAAATATCTTTTCCATCATCAATATTTTCACATGCACCACTATGGATTACCTGATGCTCGATGCCGCAATCAGAAAGAATACGCGACCTTCTTTCTGACAAAGACGCTAAAATAACTTTCACAATAATTTCCTCTTTTTAGTTTTTAATAAGTGTTAGCTGTTGTCCTTGAATAAACGTGGTAAAAGACTCTAAATCATTAACTTTTAGCCGATACTCTTTCATGATTTCGTTTAAGTTTTTATACCCCTTCAAATACCATGCCAAATGCTTATACATTCTTTTAAATGTTATCAAATTTCCGTAATAGGACAAGCTCAGCGCAAAGTGTTCAATAATAACATTTTTAACCTCACCAAAACTCATACTACCCGGTTTTGATTTGCCTGTCAAATCATTCTCTATTTCAGCAAAAATCCAAGGTCGGCCCAAAGCCCCTCTTGCCACAAAAACCGCGTCGCAAGCTGTATACTCCAAAACTTTCCGGGCTGACTCCGCGCTAAAAATATTACCGCTGGCAAAAACAGGTATTTTTAGATTCTCTTTAAGTTTTAAAACAACTTCATGATCGGGTTTCCCTTTATACATCTGGGATTTTGTCCTTGAATGAATCGCTAAAGCCTTTGCGCCTTCAGACTCAATAATTCTGCCAATTTCTAAATAATTCAAATTTTCATCACTCCATCCGCTTCTTATTTTTACAGTAACGGGAATCGTGACTTTTTTTACAACTGCCTTAATAATTTTTCCAAGTTTCATGGGGTCTTTCATAAGCGCAGAGCCTTTACCCGCCGTTACAACTTTCCGGGCCGGGCACCCGGCATTTATGTCTAAAACGTTAAATCCTTTTTCTTCGCAAATTCTCGCGACTTTAATTAGTTTTTCAATGTCCTGCCCCACAATCTGGACACCTAAAGGAGAGTCTTCGGGACGTCTATCCATTAACTTAAACGTTTTTTTGTTATTATAAATAATGCCGTTAACATCAATCATTTCAGTAAACGCGAACTTACATCCAAATTTTCGCGCTATCATCCGAAACGGCATATCAGTAACACCTGCCATAGGCGCAAGTATAGCTTTAGCGTTAATTATTTCATCTATTGCATTATATTTTGATTTTTTATTCATACTGTTTTCACTCTAAACCCAGTTCCCGCATATATTC
>JBDRLO010000015.1:0-9103 GCA_043812935.1 Candidatus Omnitrophota bacterium | reverse complement strand
CCCGGATATAATTCTTCTTGATTTACTTATGCCGGGAGAAGATGGAGCTTCTGTTGCTGCGCAGATAAGAATGGATGAACAAGGGAAGAATTTGCCCATAATTTTTTTAACAGGGACAATAACCAAAGAAGAAGCCATGGAGCAGCAAGAAATAATTAAAGGGACTCTTTTTTTAGCAAAACCGGTTAGCTTAAAAGAGTTGATGCTGACGATTGAGAGGTGTTTACACAAATAGTACTTTTGAGAAGGTCTGGTTTTGAGCAATTCATTTTGATAAATCTGAACTTTTCAGGTATACTCATATCTTAGAAAATCATTAATAAAAATAATATTTTTTAAAAGATAGCGGGATATATGATAAATAATAGAGGTATTGCATTTAAACTTACCTTTTTTATTCTTACAAGCTGTATAGTGATTTTCATTATTATTTTTGGATACAATTATTCTTTTTCTCGAAGAGTAATAATAGATAAAATTGAAGAGAATGCTGATACGCTTGCAGTTTCCACAGTAAATAAAATCGAAACAATACTATCTTCAGTAAAAAAAGTTCCCGCCCAAATTGCTAATTCTTTGGAACACACTTCTTATAATAAAGAAAACTTATTAAATATGCTGGAAACGGTAGTTGATGCAAACCCTGAGATTTATGGAGCAACTATTGCTTTTGAGCCTTATGCGTTTGATGAAAGCGCGCTATATTTTGCTCCGTATTTTTATAAAAATAACGGCGAAGTAAGCTTTACGTATTTAGGCGGAGAGGCATATCACTATTTCAACTGGGAATGGTACAAATTGCCGAAAACTCTTGGGGTTCCGGTATGGAGTGAGCCGTACTATGATAAGGGCGGCGGAAATATTGTTATGGCAACATATTCGGTTCCTTTTTATAAAGATGTTAGTGGAAAAAAGATTTTTACGGGAATAGTTACCGCGGATATTTCTTTAGCATGGCTTCAGGAAATAGTGGCGTCTATAAAAATAGGGAAAACCGGATATGGCTTTTTGATTTCGAAAAAAGGTACAATTGTTACATATCCGGATCGGGATTTAATAATGAACGAAACGATATTCAGCCTTGCGGAAGATCAAAACAATGAAGCGTTAAATGAAATCGGAAATGAAATGATATCCGGTCAAAGCGGGTTTAAATCATTTTTAAATAGTTTAAACAACGAAAGAATGTGGATATTTTATTCGCCCATACCCTCGAGCGGATGGTCTTTAGGGATAGTAATTTCACAGAAAGAACTAATGGCTGATGTTATGAGGCTTAACGCTGTTGTGGTTTGGTTGGGCTTGGCAGGGTTGGTGTTTCTATTTTTGGTTATATTCTTTATTTCCCGATCTATTACAAAACCCTTGAGAGGGTTAGTTGAAGCTACAAAAGAAATCGCGGCAGGGAAAATGGATTTTTATGTTCCGAAAGTAAAATTTCATGATGAAGTCGGAAAACTTACGGAAGCATTTACTTATATGAAAAGCGCATTGAAACGGTATATTAAACAGCTGACGGAAACTACAGCGGTAAAAGAACGAATAGAAAGTGAATTGAAAATAGCGCATGACATACAGATGGAAATTGTGCCTAAAGATTTTTCTATATTTTCACAAGAAAAGACGCTTGATGTTTACGCGATACTGGAGCCGGCCAAAGAAGTCGGGGGGGATTTTTACGATTTTTTTCTTATAGACAAAGACCATTTTTGTTTTGTTATTGCGGATATATCAGGCAAAGGTGTTCCCGCGGCTTTATTTATGGCAGTCGCGAAAACATTAATAAAAACAGCTGCAAAAGAAATAAAAGATCCGGCAAAGACAATAGGGCGGCTGAACAAAGAATTTGCTCAGAATAATAATACGGGTATCTTTATCACGGTTTTTTGCGGGATTCTAAACTTAAGGACAGGTGAAATTGTCTATGTAAACGCGGGACACAATGCTCCTTTAGTTGTCCGGAAAGATAGCTCCGCAGAATTTTTGAAAAATGGAATCAATACTGTTGTCGGGATTGAAGAAAAAGAAGAGTATGTGAATGAGAAAATATTAATGAAAGAAGAAGACATGCTGTATGTCTATACAGATGGAGTTACGGAAGCTTTTAATAGGAATGGAAAAATGTTTTCAGAGGAAAAACTAAAATACGAAGCAGAGAAAAAGGCCTGGACAAGCAGTCGGGAACTAGCAGAAAATACTTTAGAAGAAATCAAAAATTTTTCATTCGGTGTACCCCAATCAGATGATATTACCATATTGGTTTTTAAATTTTTAAAAATGAAAGAAACAAATGAAAAACAAAGAAACAAATGAAAAGAAAATAGTGCTGAAAAATGACCTTTCAGAGATACGAAAAGTAAGAGAAGGAATAGAAGACTTTGGAAGAATAAATAAATTTTCGGAAGAAGATACGTTTGACGCGAATTTAGCTCTGGAAGAAGTGGTTGTAAATATTATTTCGTATGCATATAAAAATAATGAGATAAGATCGATAGAAGTGGATTTAAAGACGAACGGAGACGAACTAGTGATGAAAGTGGAAGACGATGGCAAACATTTTGATCCTCTTTTGCAGGATGAACCGAACTGTGAGTTGCCTCTCGATCAAAGAGAGCCTGGCGGATGGGGGATACATCTGGTAAGAAACATAATGGACAAACTTGAATATATAAGAAAAGATCAAAAAAATATTTTTATAATGCATAAAAGATTAACAAAATAAAGGACGGACAAAAATGAATGGAATTTTAATAGGCGGCATAGTTTTGTTCATTGGGTTTGTTTTTGGAGAAATTGCGCAAAAAGTAAAATTGCCCAAAGTAACTGGATACATCTTTGCCGGAATATTGCTGAACCCCAGTATTTGTCATTTTATTCCGGCAAATTTAGCCGAGCGCACGGATAATATTGAAAACATGGCGTTGGCTTTTATAGCTTTTTCGATTGGAGGAACACTTTTATATTCACGTGTTAAAAGTTTAGGAAAAGGCATTCTTTATATTACGGTTTTAGAAGCTGAATTTGCATTTTTAGCGATTACTGCCGGATTTTTAGCGATTCTACCAATATTTACCAAAGTTCCCCAGGCGAATTGGGTTACCATTTTTATTCCGGGAAGTCTTTTAGTTGGATGCCTTGGATCTCCTACGGATCCGTCGGTCGGGTTGGCGATAAAACATGCGTATAAGGCAAACGGAGAGGTTACGTCAACAATGCTAAGCGTCGCGGCTTTTGATGATGTTTTAGGTATTATTAATTATAGTGTTGCCGTAGTTTTAGCCGCGGCAATAGCCACGCATCAAGCCTTTAATCTGCATGCGGCATTTCTTAGCCCGCTTGCGATTATCTGCGGTTCTTTGCTTTTAGGAGTGGTTTTTGGATTTATTTTTAATTTCATTACGTCAAAAATTAACAAAGAAACCGAAGGCGTTTTTATTGTTATTATTCTTAGCTTGCTGGCGCTTTGTTTTGGAGTGTCAACAGCAATAGGAGCGGATCAACTTTTATCAACTATGACCATGGGAATAGTAGTGGTAAATTTTAATAAAAAACAGGAAAGAATATTCCAAATGATGGAACGGTATGTAGAAGAAATGGTTTTTGTTTTATTTTTTACATTGAGCGGGTTACATTTGAATTTTTCAGTTGTTGCTTCTTCCATGGTTTTGATACTGTTTTTTATTATTTTCAGGACTGCCGGAAAGTTTTTAGGTACGTTTGTCGGTGGAATCATAGCAGGATCAAGCCCTAAAGTGCGGGCATACACGGCGTATGGTTTAATTCCTCAAGGCGGCATAGTTATTGGTTTAGCTCTAATGATGGGGCAGAATCCGGCGTTCAAACAAATAGCGGATATTGTTATAAGCATAATTGTCGCAACTACTGTTATTCATGAATTCATAGGGCCTATTGTTCTTAAAAAAGCATTAAAAAAAGCCGGGGAAATAACATAGGAATGGGTTTCACTCCAATTCCGTATATGTTCCGAAAACTTGTATTGCGGTACAGTGCAGGGTACAATACAATAAGAATGTTGTTACTTCTAAAAACTAAAGTTATGGTTAAAACTTTTTCTGTTTTTATATTCATTGCCCTTACGGCTATGGCTGTTAATTCAGCTGCCGTTGATTTTGAAAATTATAAATGGGGAGAGAACTTTAGTCTTCTAAAAGAAACTGTCAGCCAAAGTAAAGTAAAAACTCATGTTTCGGGAAAAAGAATACAGTATGATGATACCATTTTTGGAAAAAAGGGCAGAGTTTGTTTGTATTTTACTTCCGGAACAGAAGAGCTTGCCATGATAAGTATCGTATGGGAGGAAGCATTTGAACCCGTTGATAAGTTGGCAAAAATGTTTACTTCAGAATATGGAACTCCTCAGATTCTAAAAGATTATTCCGAAAATTATATATGGGATAAAGCAGGAATAAGATTAACTTCTGCTTTCGGCCAGACAAAATTGTATTATTTAGGCGGTAAATATTATACTGAATTTGAACGTGAAAGAAGAAAAGGGATGTAAACTTACATATGAAATTAAAAAGTAAAGCACGGTATATCATTAAGGGCTTTATGTTTTTCGGACTGATTATGGCTGTCGTTATATCGGCAAAAAATTTTTATCCGGTATTTGCAGACAAAAAAACAGTTTCGCAGGATGCCTCAAAAACATTGAAGGATAAACAATCCGGCAAGTCAAATCAGGAAAGTGCCGGGAAAAATGTTGTTACTGTAGTTCTTAAAAATAAAGGAAGGATTACAGGCACACTCCAGGATAGTGTTGAAGGCGAAGTGGTTGTGGATACTGGAGTCGGCACTATTGGTGTAAATAGAGATGATGTCGCTGAAATAATACATTTATCAAAACAGGAAACAGAAAATTTTGAAGTAAAGTTTTTAAAAACAAAACTGGCAGAACAAAAAGAAGAAACCGCTCAGATAGAAGATATCTCTCAGCGGAACGAAGAGTATCTAGAACTACGTCAAAAGCAGGTGCAGGCGGAAGAAGATGCGCAGACATACAGAGTAAAATCCATCCGGGACGATATGATAGTAGTTGAAGCTGTTTTGAACGGTCGTGTAAAGACAGATATGTTAGTAGATACCGGAGCAGCATATGTAAGCATTTCGCCAAGTATAGCAAAAAAGGCCGGTTATAGGGTAACAAACCAGTCCGAACGGATAAATTTGCTTTTGGCAGATGGGAGTTTACACCAAGCTGTTCTTATAACTTTAAAATCAATTAACATAGGAAAAAAAACCGCAAAAAATATAAAAGCAGTTATATCCGATTCAGGGAATATGGAGTATGGCATACTAGGCATATCGTTTTTGAACAAATTTAACGTAAAAATTGATGCTAAGAAAAACGAAATAGTTTTTATGAATAAATAGAAAGATAATATATGTTGGTAGAGAAAGGGAAAACTTTTATTGGTAAATTTAATAAAGATGATGATTTGTTGTTGGCACTTAATGCGTTTTGTGGCAGCAAAAACATAAAGACAGGAGTTTTTTCAATCATTGGCGCTGTGCAAAAAGCCAGTGTAGGATATTATGACCAGGATAAAAAAGTTTATACAAACAATATTGAACTGAATAAAAAGATGGAGATAGTGTCATGTCAGGGCAATATTTCTTTAAAAGACGGCAAAATTTGCGTACACGCGCATATTTCTTTATCTGATGAAGCTGGAAAATGTTTCGGAGGGCATCTTATCCCGGGTACTGTTATCTGGGCAGCCGAATACTATATACAAGAACTGAGAGGTTCAGAACTGAATCGAAAGTATGATTCAGAAACTGGTCTTAGTCTATGGCGGGAAGAGTAGGCCGTTGGGGTTGATTCTTTTCAATTGACTTGTTTTTTATAATATGATAACTTATTGACCATTAAACGCATATATAATATAAAAAAGTGCCACGATAGCTCAGCCGGTAGAGCAGGGGACTGAAAATCCCTGTGTCGGCGGTTCAATTCCGTCTCGTGGCACCATGATGAGAAACAGTCCACCATAATAGGTGGACTTTTTTTTTGAAAGAGTGTCCCCCTGCTCTACCGGCTGAGCTATCGTGGCAAGGATGAATGAACGACAAAGAAACAGAAAAAAGGCAACCAGGGGGCTGACACCGTGTTATTCTTCTTGATAAGCTTACAGGAGCCGCGAGCACGAAGGCGGGAGCCTTCGAGCGGAGCGAAAATCCCTGTGTCGGCGGTTCAATTCCGTCTCGTGGCACCATAAAAAAAGGCTCTCTAGAGAGCCTTTTTTTATGGATACGCAATCGGCAAAGCCGATTGCTTCGATATTTTTGTTCGGCATTTGGAGCAAACTTGTAGTTTGCTCCAAAAACCTCACAAAACTATCGTTGCCAAGATCCGGGCAAAATAAACTCGCAAATCGAGTTTATTTTGTCCGTTCTTTATAGAGGTGTCAACAAAGAGGCTCTCAAAAGAAAGCTTTTTTTATGGATACGCAATCGGCAAAGCGGATTGCTGCTAATACCGATCAAAAATATCGTTGCCCGGTTAGCCGTAGCGGATAAAAAGAGCTTAAATGTACAATCTTTCCAGAAACCTTGACAAAAACGGAATAATAGTATATTATTTTAGACGTACGTCTAAAATAATAGACAATGGAGTTTTCTTATGACAGAAAGTTTGATAGCGACCAATGTTCAAAAAGTCCTGAATTTTATTATCGAAAATCCAGGTAAAGAGTTTTTAGCCAACGAAGTTGAGAAGCATACTCGCCTTAGTCGTGCCGGTGTTAATTTTGCACTTCGGAAACTTGCCGAGGACAAACTTGTTCTTCGAGAAAAAAAAGCGAAAATATATGTCTATTCAGTAGACCCTAAAAATCCTATTATCAAACAGTTGAAAATTTTAAAGAATATACTTTTACTACAAAACTTTGTAAAACAACTAAAGCAATGTTCACAGAGAATAATTCTTTTTGGTAGCTGTGCCAGGGGAGAGAATGCCGGGGGGAGCGATATAGACCTTTTTGTTCTTACTAACACCCCTAAAGTGGTCGAAGAGATAATAAAAAAGAAAAAATTTAAGAAAAAACTCCAATCAGTTATCCGAAACGCGACGCAATATGTAAAAATGGAAACAGAAGAACCTGTTTTTTACGAAGAAATTCAATATGGAATAACTCTATGGGAACATATAGATGAATCCAGAATTTGAAAAATGTCTAAAAAGAAACAAGATAAAAGAATTCCCGAGAGGAAAGATTCTTGCGGGAAAAGATCTAAAGACTTCAAAGGAAGATCTAAACGTTGCTGAAGAGAGCTTTGTTTCGGGAAAATATAAATGGGCGACTATTCAAGCTTATTATTCCTTATTTCATTCTGCTAGAGCGCTTTTATTTGCAAAAAACTATCGGGAAAAAAGTCATTATTGTCTTATTGTCGCAATAAAGGCTCTTTATGTAGAACCGCGGCTATTGCCAGCCAGCGTAATAGACATGCTCTGGAAGGGGAAACGCCTGCGAGAAGACGCGGACTATTATGATAGATGGTCCAAAGAAGGGGCAGAATTCGCCTTAAAATCCGCACGAAAACTTTTGAAGCTGACAGAAAATATGTTATAGAGTCAGAAAATGATGAAAAAAACAATAACAGTTCAAATTTCTAATTTACTTACTGAAGCGGACTGGAAATGTATTCAAATGTTTGATGGGAAAGTCAAAAACTTACGTCAAACAAAACTGGTTGCTACTGCTAAAGGAGAAATTAGTGCCAGAATTCAATATGAAAAAGGCAAAGGACTAAGCTTTAACACAAAGTTCCCGTCCAAGGAACTAATCGCTGAATTGTTAATGGCTTTCAGGTTTTTTTATTTACAAAAGGAATTATCATATTTTCCAAAAATAATAAATATTTTGACTAAACATATTCAGATTCAAGAGGCAATTGATTTATTAAAACGATATAAAAAGCAATGGAACGATTGTTTATTTAAACAAGCTCTAAAGTTATCAGTGAATAATAAACAACTTACCTCACAACTCATGTTAGATCTTTGGTTTAATTCGCATTATTTCCACAATGATGATGAAAAAAGGAGATATTTAAAAACAATAAATAATGTGCTTTCAGAGCCATTTTCGCAATATATTTTATTGGATGCAGTTATGGAATCTACTAAGCTAATTTTGAAAGTTCACGATATGATAAAAAATTTATTGAAAGAAGACTAACTGTTTCAATTCCCCCAAAGTAGTTATCGCATTTTATATTCTACTTGAAAAACTTGGTATTTGATTATACAATTTATCGCAGGAACAAGCGTCCGCGTCAGTTCGGAACCGGTCAACCCTTCGGCAAGCTCCTCTCGATTCAACTCGAGACAGGCAAGACAAGCCGGGGGGTTAAAAGGGGCGCAACGTGAAACGTGTTCCGTGTGACGTGTAACGCATGAATACGCCCGCGTAGCTCAGTTGGTAGAGCAAAGCATTCGTAATGCTTAGGTCGGTGGTTCGACTCCACTCGCGGGCTCCAGATATAAAATCAGTTACAAACAGAAACCTTCGCTAGAAAACTGTATATAGATACTTTTATATTCTTGATATTATACAGTTTTTTCAGAAAGCATAAAAATGATACATTTCAGAGATGTCCTTTTTAAAAAGAATTTCTTTTCGCTATGGTTGGGCCAAATAATATCTGAATTTGGCGATCGATTAAACCAAATGGCATTGATAGCGCTTGTGTATTCAAAAAGCCCGGGTTCAGTAATAGCTCTTGCGAAAGTTCTCTTTTTTGTTGTGGTTCCGGTGTTTGTTATAGGGCCTGTTGCCGGGGTGTATGTTGACCGATGGGACAGAAAAAAAGTAATGATAATTTCTGATGTTTTAAGGGGAGTTTTGGTTTTAACAATTCCTGTTTTTGTTTATTTTAAGCTAATGATTCCGGTCTATATCGCAGTATTCTTTATTTTTTCCGCAACAAGGTTTTTTTTACCGTCCAAAATGGCGCTTATCCCGGCAATTGTCTCTAAAGAAAAGCTCTTGGTCGCGAATTCACTTTCCAATACTACAAGGATGCTTGCTACTATTTTGGGTTTTGCCGCGGCAGGGTTTATCGTAAAATGGAT
>JBDRLO010000014.1:0-2067 GCA_043812935.1 Candidatus Omnitrophota bacterium | reverse complement strand
CTCAGGGGTTAAAATTCTGCTTGAATGGACATCGCCTACATATGAAGCGACCTGGAGTTTGTTGACAACACAGCAGAAAAAAGTAATGGAAACTATAGCTCAAATGTCGGAAGAAGAGAAAATGTTTTCAGCAGAGCTGATCAACAGGTTCGGATTAGGAACGCCCTCATCCTTACAGCGTTCTCTGAAAAGTTTAATTGATAAAGATCTAATAGATAAAGAAAAAGATAAATATACGATTATCGACCTTTTTTTAAAGAAGTGGATCAAGAAAAAAAGCGCGCTGATAATATAGGGTCCACAGGAGAATCTATACGGGAAACTGCTAAGGTTTTCCCCGCGTGAGCGGGTGTGTTTCTGCTTTAGTACAGTAGATTGAAGCTTGAAAAATATGGAATTAGTTAGTTATGATAAAACCAAGAAATAATAATTCAAACAATCAAGAAGATATACCTCTCATTCCTTTAAATGAATGTTTGGCTAAAACAATAAAAAGTGAAATGGGACGCAAAGCCGGAGTGTCTGTCGAAACACATTGTAAAATTGTTGGGTATGCGGCATTAAAGCTTATGAATAGAATGCCGGAATGGCTTAGAAATAGTTTGTTCCCTAAAGGGAGTGAATTGGTTGCCGCGGCGCATGATATTGGCAAGGTTAGTCCGACTTTTCAAGAAAAAATATCTTGCGATCTCGGGATGCGCCATAATCTTATAGATTCTGCTTTAGACAAAATTATAGGATATCATTTTACTGTAAGCCAAGCTACTGTAAAAAATTACCCTAAATATATTCCTGAGATTCTTGGCAAACACCACGGTGTTACTCCTCAGAATGTGAATGATCCTGACGCACAGATTTATGGCGGCAAAAAATGGCAAAAACAACGCCTTGATTTATTGGGCAATTTAAAGAAAGAATTAAACATTGAGTGGCCTGTTATAACAAGCAGTTTGCATTCGGATGTTCTTGCGGGGTTGACGGTTGTGTCTGACTGGATAGGTTCAGGATCATTGTTTGACTATGCCGAACAAACAGAATGGAAAGAGAAAATAAACAAAGCTTTGGATAACGCTGGATTTATCGCGCCCGAAATCAGCAAAGGATTAAGCTTCAAAGATATTTTTAATTTTGTGCCGCGAGACATACAAACCAGATTATATCAAGCAGTTGAAGATAAGGGAGTTTATGTTTTAGAAGCGCCTATGGGTTTGGGTAAAACCGAAGCCGCGCTTTATTCCGCGTATAGAGTATTAGAAAAAAATCGGGCGACAGGAATATATTTCGCTCTGCCAACGCAATTGACATCAGATAAAGTTTATTTGCGGATGGAACAGTTTTTAGATAAAATATTATCAGAAAAGAGTCAAGGTCAAAAAGCATTGCTTTTACATAGCGCGGCTTGGATTCGTAATACCGAACTTGGTGAAGACGGTTCTCCCGGGCAGTCATGGTTTAATAATGCCAAACGCGGGCTTCTTGCGCCGTTCGCGGTTGGAACTGTTGACCAGGCACTAATGGCAGTGATGAATGTTAAGCATGGATTTGTGCGGACATTTGGCCTTGCGGGGAAAATTGTGATTTTGGATGAAGTTCATAGCTATGATGGCTATACCGGCACAATCTTAAAAGAATTAGTTGCCGCGCTGCGAGAATTGTGTTGTACAGTAATCATTTTGAGCGCGACGCTTACTGATAGAGAGAGATATTCGATAATGGGTGTTGATGCAGGTCAAGATAAATTCAAACAAGTTTCGGAATATCCGCTTATTTCGTTATGCGCAGATAAAGGGGTTACGGAAGTATCTACGGAAAAAATACCGGACGTAAGTGTAGATATCCGCATGATTGACAATGATTTAGAAGCGATAGAAGAAATTTTAAAACGCGCGGAGAGGAAAGAACAAGTTTTATGGATTGAGAACACGGTAAAAGAATCCCAGAATATGTTTTGCAAATTATCAGCGAGGGCACGGGAAATAAATATTGAATGCGGGTTGATTCATTCAAGGTTTATCAAAAAAGACAGAGAAAGAAATGAAGAAAAATGGGTGAAAATCTTTGGTAAGG
>JBDRLO010000013.1:0-2398 GCA_043812935.1 Candidatus Omnitrophota bacterium | reverse complement strand
TGGATCCAGTTTTGGTCAGTGTATATCTGGGGTGCTGAATATGGTATATCTCCACTACACGGATTAGGCAATATGTTGTATCAGTTCGGTGATTGGATTGCGCCGGGAATCCCGGGACTTTGGGGAATAGTGGCAATCCCGGTACTTTTTTGCTGTGTCCTGTCGGGATTTGTTGATATTGATAAACTAAACAAAGGAGGTCTGTAATGGAAAATAATTATGATTTAGACAAACTTGTTCATGCATATAAGATTAAATCCATAGAAACTTTCTTGGAACTTAGTGAAAAGCGTAGAAAACTATCATGGTGGAGCAAACTTTTTAAAACAAAAGGTTTATACGAACAGATGTCAGACAACTATTTAAAATATAAACAGTTAATAAACGCAAGAATCAAACATCTAAAAACAAAGGAGGAAACTAATGGAAAAAGCTAAATTTAAGATAAATCAAAAAAAGATTTTATATCAATTACAGTAAATTAGTTCTGCTCCCCTCCTCGAAAGAGGGCGGTTCTTGCGTACCGTATCCAGGGGAGCAGTATAATTAATAAAAAGGAGGATTAAATGCAAAAACTAGCAGATTATTTAACAGTATTAGGAGCAATAGTTATGTTTACGGGACTATGTATACTATCCTTCCGAAGACTAATCCAGAAAGGAAGAAAATGGGAAACTTTACCTTAAAGCTACATAACAATTGGGAACAGCAAATGAGTAATGTTTACGCAGAACGTAACTCAAAAATCTTACAGCACGAGAAACATCATTATACTAATCTATTCACCAAATCAAACTTAGCCAAGCGCCGAAAACAAATTAACTCCCTTATACTACGTTCAGAAGTTATCGCAGAAACCCCTCACTACGTTACGTACAAACTGATAGGAGATAAATAACATGAACCTAACCATCTGTCCCAAATGCGGAGAAGAAACTTTACGAACCACAGAACACGTAACTTTTTGTGTGTTAAAAAAGTGCGGTTATTCAGCAACAAAGCAAGCCTCTATGTTTACAGAATACACGAAAATAGTTATTGGTTCTGACCACAATGGCTTCGCTCTGAAAGGTTGCATTATTATTAGTCTGGCTTCCTTAAACATAGAAACCCATGACGTGGGCTGTTTCCATTCAGGAAAGTGCGATTATGAAGAACCTGGCTTCGCAGTAGCGCGGTTAGTTGCTGCGCAGTCAAGCACTTGGCGCGGAATTGCTATATGCGGTAACGGAATTGGCATGAGCATAGTTACCAATAAGGATAAGAACATTCGCGGCGCATTATGTCATACAGTTCAAGACGCGGTCACTTCCAGGATAATTTGCGACAGTAATATCCTAGTACTTCCGGCTAAGAAGCTTTCCTTTGACGAAGCGGAACTTATAGTTTACTCGTGGATAAATACAAAAAGCATTAAGAGAGGATTTTAACTTGCTTAAAAATAGATATAGCTTTATGACAAAATATACGTTATACTTAGAACAGTTTAGGGAAAGGGGATTTTTTATGTCAATTAACAATGGCAACCAAAGGCGCGAAAGACTAACCTCTTTCTCTAAACTCGTCTGCGGTTGCCATTTTTTATTGGAGCATATTATGGAAAGAAAAAAGAATAAACGCGGAGATTTCAGAGGTTGTTACGTTAGATCCTTAGAACTACGTAAAAAGACATCGGAAACATTAACAGGAAGAAAAAACGGATCTCCTCCAAAAGAAGTAGGGGAAAAAATATCTAAGTCATTAAAAAATTCAGCTAAGCATAAGGCACATTCTAAAGCAATGCGTGGAAAGAAACGACCTCTTTGTATAGGAAGAAAAATTTCAAAAACCAGAAAATTACGCGGACTAAAACCTGAACCTACTGAATTCGCTAGAAAAATGAAAAAAGCACTTGGTAAATCATGGTTCTTGGAGTATAGAATTAGCTTTGGAAAAGGGAATGGAAGAGGAAATTTTCCAGCTGATATTGCAAATCCTGAACTAAAAATCATAATTGAGTGTGACGGAAAATCCCACGAACATCCCAAGCAAAAATTACGAGACAGAAAAAGAGATAAAACAGCTGCTCGACAAGGTTGGAAAGTAATAAGAATAAAGGAAAAATATTTATGAGAGAATTATTTGGACATCAAAAACGTGTTTTAGAATGGACTAGTTCTCGTAGTAAGATAGCATTATTTTTACAGATGAGACTTGGAAAAACCCTTGTTGCTATAAGGTGGGTACAACTTGCCGAAACCCCTATAAAGGCTTTAGTTATAGCGCCACTCTCTGTGCTACACGTATGGGAATCTGAATTACACAAGGAAAACGTTGAAATTGCCCATATAAGAACCATGACAGGCACCCCGCCCCAGAGGGCTAAGGTACTAAAAAGCCTTCCCTACGGTTGGATACT
>JBDRLO010000012.1:0-12651 GCA_043812935.1 Candidatus Omnitrophota bacterium | reverse complement strand
CGCCAAAAAGTACAATAAACATCACAGCTGGATTTCAGGCAGATATATGTAACCCGTAATAACCGGCTGATTTCTTCCTGAGTTATTCCGGCTTTATTATAAACTGAAAACATATTATCTTCGGGTCTGGTTTTTTTATGTTTCTCTTCACATATCCCGCAGAGTTTAATAAAAGTATCAAGATCCTTTATTGCTTCTTTTTCGAAATCATTTAGTTCCGTATACTTTTCCAAAAGCATATTTCTAAACTGCATTAAATGTGTTTTAACAGAATTTCTTTTATCAAGTTTTTTAAGATAGTCATTTATAAGCCTCTTTTTTTCGTCTTGCCCGCCAAAACTCGACACTATCCATAAAATAGCTGAAGACCACGCAAGCAAATCCCCGTTTTTTAAATTTAATCTTTTTATCGTACTAAAAAATTCAAACATTACTTCATTCTTTTGAAAATAAGTCTGGAGATCCAGAAGGGTTTCGATGATATAACGCGCGCTATGATAATTGACATTGGCCTCACATATCCATAACCTTTCTTCGAGTGTCCTGCCTTTGTAGTGCAACTCAATAAATCTAAAGAAAACACCGGGATCAATATTTTTTTTAATTAGTTTTTCAGCTAAAATAAAAACTCTATCTGTATAACTTTCTTCTACATCTTTAAACTTATATATCTCCGTCAAAAAACGGGAAAAAGCATAAACGCTATTACTATAATCAATTCCTTTTTTAACCATGTCAAAATGCATTCTAAATGTCCTGACAATTATTGAGGGGTCAACATTAAGATATTTACATGCAAACATGGTAAAATGAGTTGGTGTATTAGGCCCGCCGTCTTTTTCATAAAGAGTAATTTCAATATTTTTCTTTTTCATTGTCAGAATTGTGTTTTTAACCAAATCTATTAGTTCCGAAAATTCCGAAGCCGTAAAATTTCTATTGCCCTGAGGAAACCCAAAATGAAAAAAGTCATATAAAAGAACTCTCGGATTAACACCGGCCGCCTCAATTTCAACTGCGGCCTGAGCAAGCTGAATCCAAAATTTTTCCTGAGTTTCAGCAGAATAAATCTCTAACCTTTTGACGTAATTGTCTTCAACAAGCACAAGCCTGCTGCCCAACACAGCTTTCACTTTCCGTTTTGCCCAAAAACAATCCGTAAAAGATGTGAACTCTTTAAAATTTGACTGGTTAAAAAAATATTCTGTGATTTTCTCTTTCTCCATTAAGGTATAATAACTGCTCCCATATACCTTAGCCAATTGCCGTTCATCCTCAGTTAATAAACTCTGATACTGCGAATTTAAATTAGCCATCATAGAACCTATTGCTGTAACAAAAGTTTTCATAAAAGCTTTATCCTGAAAAAAATGGGTGCCAAACTCTTCTGAATCAAGCTGCAGTAACTTTGACACAAAAAATTTGGCAATTAGGGTATAAGTAAAATCCATGAGTTTAGGATCTGTAAAATCTATTTCATCCGGAACAGAAAGCCTGAAATGTTTACTGATTTTTTCAAATTCTTCATAATAATGATCACCGATATTTTTAAAATAAATACTTCTTGACGACGGAAAACCTATTGAACTCTGAAGGCAAGCCGCAACACTCAATTCTATTTGAGCAATTTCCTCCAGTTTTTTTTCTATGTTTTTGTATCCGGCTCTTTCAGCTAAAGCAATAAACTCAAGATAATATTCCTCATAAATTTTTAAAAATGTTCCTGTTTCCGCGTCATACATAAAAAAACCCGGTATTGTTTCCATTTTATCTAAAAATTTATTACTTTCGGTTCCCGGCAATTTTTCAGCTATCCGGTCAATAAAACTCTGGCTTATACGGCTTATATAGGACACCCTCACATTATAGTCCGATTCATAATAAAGATTGTTTACCAAATTATCCTGGAAATGAGGCTTCTTGTCTATTTGCCCTTGAGGTTCAATATCATTTGTTTTTTTTGATTCCGGGAGATCTGCTACCTGATAAAATACCTGCCCTTTTTCATGGGCTTTGTTTATTTGTCTTTTTCGTTCATTACTGTTCCAGAATTCATCTGTAAAACAATTATTTTTATCTTTTTTTATAATTTCCCGTGCCTTATCTAAAAACTTCTGTTCGTCGGAAAGCATTTCTTTTATAAGCATCATCTTTCCTTTTTTGTGCGTCATAATCAGATATTTAAATGCTCTGGCGATTATCTTATTAACATACACATTAACCGGAAGCTTATTTTCCGGCGGCATTGGAAAAACATCTAAAACTATATTTTTTATCGCCTCATATTTTACGCTCCGGCCTTCTTTATATTCATTTTCAAGAATTTCCATAACCGCTTTTACTTCCGAATAAATAACTGATCCGATAAGGTTTACATCATCATTTGACAAAGATTCTGAAACCAGATATCCGCCATTTGACAAAAGAACACATTCAGCGCAATTTGCCCTAAGAATATTTTTTTCGTAATCCGAATAGGCATACCTAATATTTGGTTGTTTTAATGCCGCCATAACCTGGCGTTTTAGGACAGGGTTATTAGATACCGGAATAATACCAAGGCCATAAGATGAATTTTGAAAACTTAGGACAAATACTACAACCCATGTGATTAGTTTTGATAATACCAAAGGTTTTCTGCCAATTTGCATATAATAATCTCCGCATAAGTAACTTTTACATATATTAAATTAAGATTATTATTATAGCAAAATGAGCTTATGAACGCAAATGTGAGATTAAGAAACCTAAGCTAACTTGCTTTTGGAAACTTAACGTTTTGATTGGGAGTATGTATCAATATTTATAAACAATAATGATACATAATTATTTGTGTACTGTATAAGAATTTATATTTACTGAACGAAGCTTCAGGATTAACTCAGAAGTTCTTCCAAAACTTCCAGCAAACGTTCAGCACCTTCTGTTTTATCAACAAAAGCGTCTGCTTCGCGGCCAAATATGGAATGTTTATAATCAGGATAACCTGTATATATGATAAGTTTTGATGCCGGGGATACAGATCGAACAGTTTCGAAAATACTTATACCGCCTTTTCGCGGCATAATAAGATCCAATATAATCGCGTCTACATCCTGTGTTTCTTTTAAATATGCTATAAGCGCAAATCCATCATGAACAAATGCGACTTCATAATTTTCGCTTTCAAGTATTGTTTTTAAAATATCGCAAAGTTCATAATTATCATCCGCAATTACTATCTTCTTTCGTCCATTATTATTCACCGTTATCAACCGTCCCCTTTCCTAACTATGGGCAAAAATATTTTAAAAACCGTACCTTCGCCAAGTTCGCTTTCAAATTCTATACGTCCTTCCTGGTTTTCTATCATCATTTTCGCGATAGGCAGCCCCAACCCCGTACCTTTAGGCTTACTGCTGTAAAGCGGTTCAAAAATCAGATCCCGCTGGTCAACCGGAATCCCCTGACCTTTGTCTTCAACTTCTATACACACATAATTATCTTTCTGTAAAGTGCGGAAAGTTAATTCTCCGCTGCCGCTCATAGCCATAATAGCATTATTCGTAATATTTATTAACGCATGCATGAGCTGGGTCCCGTCCATCTTAATTTTTGGAACTTTTTTAAATTGCCGTTTAATTTTGATAAATTCAGGCACTTTAATTGACGCAATAACCTGCTCTATAATATCTTTGACGTCCCCTTCTGTTAATACGGGGGTTTTTGTTTTCGCAAACCCCATAATATCGTCCACAATCGAATCTATAAGAGAAATTTGCTTTTGTATAATTTCAATGTACTTCGGAACTTTTATTTTATCGATTTTTTTACTTTTAAACATTTTATCTAAAAAATATGCCGCGTTTTTCAAAACCGCCAACGGGTTCCTTAATTCATGGGTTACGCTGCTCGCGAGTTTCCCCAGGAACGCGGTATGTTCACTTTTATGAAGTTTACGGCTTATTGTTAAAAGTTCATCTGTTCTATCCTGAACCTTTTTCTCCAGATTATCATGCGCGTCTTTAAGCTGCGCGCGCATATCGTTTAAATCCTGTATCATTAAAAACATCGCGTTTTGTGTTTTTCGCAGTTTCGAGATCTGTTCTTCCAGATCTTTTTTTGTTCTTACGATTTCAAACTCTTTTTTTTCTATATAACCCATTGCCGCGCGTTTTAAATATGTGTTTTCCGCTATCTTTTTCCTAAGCGCTTTTGTTATTTGTTCTAACTGGCTCGTCTTGGCAATAGATCTATTCTTAGCATCTATCAGGTTCTTTTCTCTGTCTTCTTTCATCTTACAAAAAATACCAGTACTGTATGATATGAACCCAAACAAAGTACCAATAACTATTATGTTTACCGTAACAAAATATTGAAAGTTGTCATATACGGCAACATCGGGATGAAATAAACGTTCATGCGGAATGATATTTTTGTATTCCAATAAGATTAAGGAAAAATACGACACGGCTATAAGCGCGGAAACAAAAACTCCCCGTGCTCTACTTAAAAGTACATTGGCGTAAACCAAATCAAATAAATATACAAAAAACGCCGTACCTTCAGCGGCACCTAAATAATGCGACGCAAATGTCGCGTATGTTACGGTTAAAAAATAATAACTAAAATGAAAAGCATCCATCCCTTTACGTGTTTTAAAAAACTGCTTTTTAAATGGGATCAAATACACCGCGCAAGTAGCTGCCCACATCAGTAATATTGTAAAAACTTGAGACGGGACATCAACACCTAAGGCAAATCTTGCTATAGAAACATAAACTACACCGATTAACAGGATAATTATACGCACTCTAAAAGAAGCACATAGAAGCCTGGACTGATAAGCCATATCTTGTTTATAGAAATCCTCTTCAACTGTCTGTAAAGTATTATATTTCATACTATTAGTTTTTTATTTTTTATTATTCTTTAATTTTTCAACTTCAACCCTTAAATCTTTAATTCTTTCTTCACGCTCGATGGAAGCTTTCCAAAAATTTTCTAATTCTTTTTTACGGATTTTTTGTTCGACCTTATCCTTAACTAACTCAGAGACATCTTTAGCCACAGCCAATACAACTTCGTCATCTTTGAGCTGTACAGCGCTGAAAGTTATTATTACTTCTTTTGGATCGTTGTTTTTACAAATTATACTTGTTTCTAAACGTGCGCCGCCTTTAAACAATAAGTCTTCCCTTACGGTTTTTAACGCTTTTCTGTCCGCAATAGGAATTATATTTTCCAAAAGTTTTCCGTTTATTTCCGGTTCCGTAAACCCTGTAATAACCTGCATTACCGGATTAATCTCTTCTATTTTAAAATCATTCATTCCGCAAATAATAACTATATCTCCGGAATTTTTAAAAAGTTTTTCATACCATTCCTGGGATTCACGCATTTTTTCGTAAGAGATCTTTTCCTCCGTTATGTCCTGCATCAAAGCCTCAACCACATCTTCCCCTGTAACAGGGTCTTTTTCAATATATGAATTATGCAGCACATATTTATCATCGCCCTTTAATGTCTTAAAATGATATTCATAGTTTCTTAATTCACGCGTAACCTTTAACCGTTTCCTTATGCTTTCGTCTCCTTCAACATAAATCAATAACTCACTTAAAGACCGGCCGATCAGATCTTTTTCTTTCAATTCCAGATCAAGAATCTTGATAAACCCCTTGTTTATGGATAAAATAACTCCATCCCGGGATCTGTACCTGTAATATCCTATATTAATGTGGTTTATAAGACGATGAAATGTTTTACGGCTATATTTATATTCAAAATATCTGCGCAAAACATATAACAAAATAAGAAATGTCAGAATGTTGAGGCCAATAAGATAATACATATTATTTATAAGTATGAATGTTATTTATATATGTTTAAAAAATGTTGATTAATTATACCCCATTAACCACTTCAAGGCAATTTGCATCTCAATAAAGTAGCATTTAAGAATTATAAACTCTATTTCCAGAATATCCACATTTGTAGATTTCGGAATAAATATCTCCGAAAGCGCTCATAATACATTACACCATCTTTAATTATGCAATTCACAACAAACACCACAAACATCGAGCTGCTGAACAACATACATCGGGTTTAAACAAAAGATTTTAATTAAACTTTTATAGTATAAAAAATTTCCTAACACTAGCCTTTTGCTTTCTCTAAATCAAAAAAATCCCTAGTTATTCGTTTTCTTCATGTTTTTCAATTTGATTTCGGCTTTTTAAATTTCTAACTTCAGACGTATTTTCTTAATCCAGTCAAAAGTTGCCTCTCTAATTTCATGTGCTATACTTATTTTTGTAAGAACTATTTTTATAGTATTATGAGTTTCCGGGTCTTTTATAGCTTTTCTGCCCCCCTTAAAAAAAATTGAAGGTTAAAGAAAAGCTACACTAAAAAGCAGTTTAATAAAACTGCTTTTTTTATTGTCTGACTATTTCTATTATCTTATTGTATACTTCCATAAAATCAGTTGTTTTGCAAACATAATCCACGGATTTCGATAATTCAGGACTGGAAGAATTAAATGCCATAGAATAACCGGACTGTTTAACCATAGGGATATCCCCTTCGGTATCACCAACACATATTATTTCGTATTTTTTTACGTTAAATTTCTCGGCAATCATTTTTACCATACTTCCTTTTGCTCCATGACTAATATTTATTTGCACTGTACCGGTTAATTTGCCGTTATACACATTTAGACGGTTGCCTTTTACATAATTAAATTTCAATTCATTTTTCACGCGTTCCGTAATAAACTGCAGACCGGTTGAAACTGCGGCTAGTTTAAACTTATCCTTTTTCAAAAGTTTAATAACCTTTTTAACATTCTTTGAATATTTTACGCTCTTAAATACCTGCCGCATTTTGCTGAGTTTAATTCCTTTCCAATGCGCAGCGTCAAGTTCACAAAACCTTTTGTAACTTATTTTTCCTGCCAAAAATTGTTCCTGATACTTTTTAGCTAAAATATCCCACAATCCAAGTTTTTCGTGGATATACCGCCAGCTTGAAATATGACGCGTAATAGTCCCGTCTATGTCAAAAATTATGAGTTTATATTTCATGGTTTGTTAAATTTCGCAGCAAGCTGCCCGCACGCGGCAAATATATCTGCGCCCTTTGACTTCCGAATAGTTGTTCTTATTCCCCTCGCTTCTAGTTTTTGTTTAAATAGTTTTTTCTTTTTTATTGTTGCAGGCATGTATTCACATATGCCGAAAGAACTGCAGTCTATTAAATTGACCTTTGCTTTTATTGATCTGGCAAGTTTGGCAAGCGTTTCAGCAGTTTTAATGGAATCATTAAAACCATTGATAAGTGTATACTCTAAAGTAATTATCCGATTTGTTGTCTCATAATATTCCCGGCACGCAGAAATAAGCATTTCTAAAGGATATTTCCGGTTAACCGGTACAAGTTTGTTTCTTACCGCGTCTTCCGGTGCGTGTAAAGATACTGAAAGTTCCACCTGTAAACCTTCATTTTTAAGTTTACGGATACCGGGAACAATGCCGCAGGTTGAAACTGTAATTTTACGGATGCCGATTCCTATAGCTTCGGGATGATTAATTATTCGGATGCTTTTAATAACATTATCGTAGTTGTCCAAAGGCTCTCCCATGCCCATAAAAACTATATTCGTCGCTTTCTCTCCGCAGAAACTTTGCGCCATTATCACCTGGTTTACTATTTCCGAAACCGTAAGGTTCCTTTTAAAACTTTTTGCGCCGCTTGCGCAAAAAGGACATTTAAATTTACACCCAACCTGAGTTGATAAACACAACGTCCGTCGTGCTGATTCTTTAATCATTACGGTTTCGATAAATTCATCGTCGTTTAACTTCCATAAAAATTTTTACGTACCGTCCATTGAAATAAGGTGTTCTGCACATTTTAAACGGCTAATAGAAAACTTTTCATTAAGTTCTTTTATAAAATTTTTTGGGAGATCAGTCATAATATCAAATTTTTGAGCACTTTTTTTATTAAGCCACTGAAAAATTTGTCTTGCCCTATGCGGAGGATAACCCATAAGGGCTATTTCCCTTGTCAGTTCTTCTAGGCTAAAATCGCATATATCTTTTTTCACGAAACATCCCTCGTCACAATTAGTTTCACGCCTAAGTCGAGAAAATTTGAATTAATCATATCGCCTGCTTTAAGATTTTTTGTTAAACGTATTTTTTTGATTTCTTCCATTGCTTTGGCTGTATAATCTTTTGCAATGGGTTTATCTGTTCTTACCGGAATCATCTTTAACGCCATTCCTTCCGTTAAAACCGTTGAAGTTAAAATCCTAACCGGGTTTTCGATTTCTGCAGCGGCATACTTTATACCTTTAAGACACTCGTTACCTTCAATCGTTATTATTTTCCCGTTTTCTATATTTACGGATAACCCGCATCCTTTCGGACATTCTATACACGTTATGTTTTTTATCATATAGTTCTCCAGATATATTCCGCAGCCATAGAACCGGCTATTTCACTATCTTTTGAAACGTTATCTACAACATCATATACTTTCAAAGAGTTCCCGCAAACAAATATTCCGGGAACAGAAGTTTTGTTCAGTTCTTCGGATATCGGACAGTTTGTTTTTTTGTCGATTCTTACCCCAGCCATTTCAATAAGCTCATTTTCAGGAATAAGACCCACAGAAACAAGCACCGTGTCACATTCTATACAAGTTTCAGAACCGGGTATGTTATTAAAACCGTCATCTACTTTAACAACTTTAACTTCTTCAACCCGGTTTTTTCCGTATATTCCGGAAATCTTGTGCCTGTAATAAATCGGAATATCAAAATCCTCGGCGCATTGAACCACATTGCGTACCAACCCTCTTGTTTTATCTTGAATTTCAATAATACCTTTTACCTCAGCACCTTCAAGCGTAAATCGCCGCGCCATAATTAACCCGATGTCCCCGGATCCGACAATTACAACCTTTTTACCAGGTAAAAGCCCTTCAATATTTATAAGTTTTTGCGCAAGCCCCGCGGGAAATATCCCCGCCGGCCGAGTACCCGCAATATGTACCATTTCCCGGGTTTTTTCTCTGCATCCGGTAGCCATAATAAGCGCCTTTGCCCTTATCTCTTGTACCAGTCCGGGCTTTAATACTGTTAGAATCTTTTCACATGTTAACCCTACTACAAACGATTTTAAACTCACCTCAATTTCAGGAATTTTTTCTATCATACGGCAAAACCTGTCCGCGTATTCCGGCCCCGTCAATACTTCTTTGAAATACTCTATACCAAACCCTGTATGAATACATTGGTTTAATATGCCTCCAAGATATTGGTCTCTCTCCAGAAGCAAAATATCTTTTACTCCGTTTTTATGCGCTGAACCCGCCGCCGCCATACCCGCGGGCCCGCCGCCAACTATAACTAAATCCTTTTTAATCATCCGCCCTATCCCGCTTTACAAGTTCAGATCCTACGCCCCGCTTAGTTATGTCCGTTAACTTTTTCCCTGTTTTTTCAGAAAGTATTTTCATGATTCTTGTAGTACAAAACCCGCCGTGGCATCTGCCGGCTTGAGCGCGCGTTCTGAATTTTATGCCATCCATGGTTTTCGCTCCGCGCGATATCGCGTCTTCTATTTCTTTCCGGGACACCATTTCGCATCTGCATACAACATCTCCATAAGCAGGGTCTTTTGAAATGAGTTTTTTTGTTTCTTTCAAAGGCTGTGAAAAAAGATGTATTGTCTTTTTTCTTGTTTTGTGAAATAACCTTTTTTTTCTGAGTTTAAGACCGTGTTTTTTTAATAATCCACTGACAAAAACCGCTATGGCAGGTGCGCTTGTCAATCCCGGAGACTGAATACCCGCAACATTTATAAACCCGGGAACGTTTTCTTCATATCGAATAATGAAATCTTTACCGGAAGCAGGCCTTAGCCCCGCAAAATAAGCAATTATATCATTCTCATCTATTTGCGGAATTAGTCTACGCACAGAAGAAATCACTTTCTTCAATCCTTCATCAGACGTAGCAAAATCTGTTTTGTCTTTAATTTCTTCGGCAGTGGGCCCAATCATAGGATTGCCGTCCGAAGTTTTTATTACAAGTACTCCTTTTGAATTCTTTGATGGAAGAGGAAACAACAAATGATTTGTCAGATATTGCCTTTTTTTATCCAGTAAAAATTCTTCGCCTTTTCGCGGATGAATTACAAAATCATCTATTCCTGCCATTTTCGCGATTTCATCGGCAAAAAGTCCGGCTGAGTTAATAATATACCGCGCACGGAACACCTGATTACGCGTAAGAATTTCAAACCGGCTGTATTCTTTACAAAAAGCGCGGGCAGGATAATCCAGTTTAATTATGTTTTGAACCTCACACTTAGTATAAATATCCGTTCCGTTACGCGCGGCATTTTCCGCGAGATCATAAACCATTCTATACGGGCTGACTATGCCGGCAGTCGGCGCGTATAACGCGGCAATTGCCGCATGTGACAAGTTCGGTTCGTTTTCTTGTAGCCACATCCTGTCAACAACTTGTAACCCCGGAACTCCTAAAATCTCCGCTTCTCTTTTGAGTTCAAAAAGACGGGGGATTTCATGTATATCAAAAGCAACGATAAGCTCCCCGACTTCCTTAAAATCAAATCCTAATTCCCGGGACAACTCGCGCGTAAGCAGGTTTCCGGCAACGCACAACCTGCCCTTTAACGAATCAGGCGAATTTTGTGTGCCCGGATGAATTATCCCGCTGTTTGACTTTGATACACCAAACGCGAGTTCTTCTTCTTTTTCAAGTAACGCGATTTTAATTTTGTACCTGGAAAGTTCCCGTGCAACAGCAGTACCGACAATACCTCCGCCAATAATTATTATATCGTATATGTTCATAATATACTCTCAGTTATAAACTTATGGTTATTTGCTAAAAGAATTACTCTCTAGATTTTAATCATACCGCATTAAAACAACTGTTGCAAATGTTTTTGGTGTTTGAAGTTAGGGGAATTTGTGCGAGAAACAGAATTATAACAGGATTTGAAAATACTATGCGCCAATTATAATGACCTGTAAATCTCTTCCAATCCGTCATTATAATCACGCACTTCTTCCCAATTAATGGGCGTCATTCTGACATGTATGTTTCCTCTATACAGCGCTTTCATAAACTTTTCCAGTGCATCTGCGGTTATTCCCTGCATGAAGAATTCATTATCAATATCCGCATCATCTGCCAAGAAACCGCAGTTTTTGCAATGATTGACCATCCTGGCCCTCACATCAACCATCTCATCCTTCGGCATTTTATAATCTTCGCTTAGCCTCTTATCATTTAATACAAGATTGGCAAAATGAATTAATCTAAGTACATTGACATTAAACCCTTCGACTGAATCCTGCTTATCTAAGAGATCATTTCCAATCGCGATGAACTCGGGATATTGTTTAAGGTACTTTTCTGCCATACTTTTTTCCTGAAGTGTAAGACAATTAACATAGACCTTCGTTAGTTTCCCTTTTTCCGCGTCTAGCGCTGCCATTGTTACAGCTTCCTTCAATTTTTCGTCCAGGTCTTCTACGCTTTCAAAAGGCCTATAAAGCGTATCCACTCCTATTTTTCTGAATTTTCTGCTGCCTTTTCGCGCCCACATCTCCTGTGTACTTCTTTGTTCAAAATTAGTACGGCTCAAAACAATGTTTAGGCTATTCCGCCGCAATATATCAGTCATTGCTCCTATTTCTTTGGTCAGCGCCAGGTTCTTTGCCGCGTCTATATGCGCCTGTAACCCGCGTAATAATACCCGAACATCATTGCCCGCTGGTTTACGTTCAGGTTCATTTCTCTGGTCAAAATTGTACAAGATTAAAGCTGTTTCGCTTGCCGTTATACGGCCTAATCCCATATCATACATTTTTTCATCCAATTGCTTAATAACCTTCTCTAACCCTGATAAATTATCAGGTATCTTTATTCCCCCGGATCCGTAAAGTTCCTTATACGCTAAGTCCACATCTTTACCCACGCCGCGCCACTGGGTATGATTGGCAATAATCTGCCTGTATTCTTTTCCTGCAAATTCCTGAAGAACTTTTAACCCCGACTTTTTTACTGTTCCGGGCAAAACCCCGTCATTTACTTCACCTATTTCATGAATAAGCGCCAACGGGTTATTTATAAGCCTCTTATTTAAATACCATACTTTGTTTTGCGGATCACAACAACCCTTAATATCTTTATGATCTTCCAAAGCTATTGCTTCGGTAAAATCGGTTAATTCAAGTTTGTTTATCATTTGCGCTATTCCCTCTTTTTCAGGCTTAGTCAAAGTAGTTGTTCGTCGTTTAATTACGCGCGCAGCTGCGTCATATTCAAGCAAAGTTTTTAAAGAACTAAGAATATCTTCTTTACTTACCGTCGCGATATCCCTGGCAAGATTTACCTCTACAGGATCCATATCCAGATTAGTGTGTTTTACAATAATCTTATGCTTTGTATCATCTCTGGCAACATTAAACCCACCTGTTATTAACTGCCCGGTTTTATCATATAGTTTACCGATAAGGCTGCACGCGCTATAACCCGGTTTTAACGCTTTGACGGTTTGAATCTCAACAGGTTTTGTATCCGCTTTTTCTAAAACCTGCATTTTATTTTCCAAC
>JBDRLO010000011.1:0-30728 GCA_043812935.1 Candidatus Omnitrophota bacterium | reverse complement strand
AAGTATATTCAAATCGCTTAGTAGCTACTTCGATAACTAAATCGTGATTTAAAAAATCAAATAAATGTTGTGATTTTGTTATTTCTTTAAATTTTTCAAACGCTTTTTCAAATTTTTCAAAAGTTCTTTTGAATTTTTCGCTTCGCGCCATATTATACCCTCCTCTAGAATATTCTCTAACAGCTTAACACCTATGTTCCTATCCGTAAGATTGACAATATCTATATCCCGTAAAGTTCCCAAATCCCTTTCCATAGCATCTTTTGCTTGTATTAATTCCGCCGAATTAATCTCCTTCGCTCTGTACACAGCTAAATCAATATCAGAACTTTTAACAATTTTACCTTTGGCAAAAGATCCAAAAATAAAAAGCAAATAATCATTTCCTAAATTTTTATCGAGTATGTCAATTAACTTTTTTTTAAAATTCTGCATATACTCCACACATTTTCAAATTAATTAACCATTGTTTCGAGAACTAAAACATGTTTAACTTTCTTTACACAACTGTTTATATCAATTCCATCTTTGGAACAGATCGGCTTTGTTCCTTCCAAAAATCACTTACACCAATTCCAAAAAATAAATACAATTAACATAACAGATCCCGGATATCTCCTTTCAGTCGATTCCGGGATGACAAGCCGTGAGCTTCAGTCGATTCCGGGATGACAATTTGGGACATTATTTTCCGGCTTTGATATTACACATCTAAAAACCATGTTTTAAAGATTTTTATACACCTACATTATACGTCAGTTTTATGCTTTTCCCGCATTAACCCGTTTTGCAAACACTCGCCTATCCAGCAATAACGGCACAGTTTTTCTTTTGGAAGGCCTACTGCTTCTATCATGTCTTCCAGAGTCTGAAACCTATTTACGAACTGCTTGCCTTTTCGGCAATTCAAGCAGCCATTGCCATAAAGGCACTATCTCAATTTTAAGTTTGCCCTCAACTATTTCTCCAGTTTGATCTTCTGTCAGGATTAAACACTGTTTTATGTTAAATTGCCGGGACGCACAAACTAAGGATGAGATCTCTTTTTCCCGAGTTCCGGGTTTATCCATATCAGCGCAAACTTGAATTAACTGGTTTGGTTTATTTTTTTCGGTTATCAAAAAATCTACTTCCGCATCTTTCGCGCCTTTGTAATAGAAGATATCCTTCCCTCTTCTCATCAATTCAAGGAATGCTATATTCTCCAAATATTTACCTCTGTTACTTGAAAACTGGAAAGAAGCTGCTGTTATGAGCCCGGTATCTATACAATACAATTTTTTTGGATTAACCATTTGTTTTTTTAGAGAACTGTCAAAGATCGGCACCATACGCACAAAATTAACTTCTTCAAGCAAGGAAAGATATTCAAAAAGGGTATCTTTTCCGATTTTTTCTCCTTGCGATTTCAAAAAATTATAATAAGCGGTCAACGAAAACAAAGAAGAACAATGTGAAATCATATATCTCATTAAATTTTTCATAAGATTAAAATTTCGGATATTGTATCTTTCAACAATGTCTTTATAAAAAATTAAATCAAAATATCCCTGTAGAATTTGCGTTTTAAAAGGCTCTTTTTTGTCTAAAACTTCCGGAAACCCGCCATATTTCAAATACTCAAGAAACAGCTTCTTGGCTTTATGCCTCTTTGGAGAATATTCTAAGTGCTCTCCTATTTCAAATTTTTTGAAAGCTAAAAATTCTTTAAAAGAAAACGGCATCAAAAAAAAGCTCAAGGTTCTCCCTCTTAAAGATGTCGCAATTTCTTGAGAAAAAAGTCGTGAAGAAGAACCTGTGAGAAAAATATTAAATTTCTTTTTTTCTGATAAGCGCCTTACAAACTTTTCCCAAAGAGGTATTTCTTGAACTTCATCAAAGAACAAATACACTGTTTGATTTAAATTTTCCGGATATAACTCAAAATATGCGTCCAGCAAAAGATCCCAATCCTCTTTGGTAAAGGGTAGAATCCTTTCATCCTCAAAATTTACATACAATATACTATTTAGAGAATCAGCATTTTTAAGCATATTCTTAATTGTCTGATAAAATAGATAAGTCTTCCCTGACCTTCTTGGACCGTATAGAGACACTACCAAATCAAGGTTCGTAGGAAGCTTTAATTCTCTCTGCACTGCGAAAAACCCTTTATCTATGTTTTCGACAATTATTTTCTTAAATACATCTTTTCTGCTCATAAGTCTAGACTCCAATTGCATACCCTCAAACAAGGATACTTTTTGGCACAAGTATACTTATATATAAGTATACTATGTTTGAGGGTTTTTTGCAAACTTCTGCGCAAAAAACCTCCTTTTTACACAGTTCCTGTTTTCTGTTTCTCCTGCACTACACCGCTTTGCGGGCATTGTCCGGTCCAGCAATAACGGCAAAGCTTCTCTTTCGGAAGGCCTACGGCTTCTATCATATCTTCCAGGGTTTGAAATCTTACTGTTGTAACATCCAGATCTTTGGTAATCCATTCAACCATTTTCTTGTACTTTTCTGATTCAGGATCCATATATTCTGATATGTCTTTTATATCATGGCCTTCTATATCACGAATGGCTTTACGCGCAGCAAGTTCATTTATACTTCGTGTGGAAAGGCAGAATTTACATGGAAACATTAAAGGCGGACATGCGGCTCTGACATGTATTTCTTTCGCGCCGTCAGCCCAAAGTTTATTAACGGTAAAATTCTTAAGCTGAGTCCCGCGCACAATAGAATCTTCACAAATTGCTATCCGGTTGCCCTTTATAATGTCTTTTACGGGTATCAGTTTCATTGTAGCGACCAAGTCGCGCGTTGTCTGTGACGGCGGAGTATAACTGCGGCCATAACCGGGCGTATACTTAACTAAAGGACGCCTTAACGGCTTACCTGACTCCATAGCATACCCTATGGCATGCGCAACACCCGAATCCGGTATACCCGCGACCAAATCCACTTCAATGTCTTTGTCATGCTCTGCTAACTTCTGACCGCACCTTTCTCTTACAACTTCGGTATTTATACCTTCATAGTTTGATGCGGGAAACCCCGTATATATCCACAAAAACGTACAAATCTGCATATCATCGTTTGCTGGCCTTTTCTCTGCCATACCATTCTCATTTATAAGCACGATTTCACCCTGAGCAAGATACTTTACTGTTTCAAACCTGTTATTCGGAAATGCCGTTGTTTCAGAAGTAACTGCCCACGCATCCTGTCTTTTACCAACAATAAGAGGCGTATACCCCCATCTATCCCTGGCCGCATATACACCATCTTTATTCAAAAGCAAAAGAGAACAAGATCCTTCTATTTTTTCGAACATATATTCAATCCCGCTAATAAGGCTGTCTCCTTGATTTATCAGCTTGGCAATCAACTCAGTTACATTAACTGTACTATTGTTCATTTCACTAAATGAAATGTTTTTCTGAAGAAGATCTTTTGCGAGTTCATCCGCGTTTTCAATAAGACCGCTTGTAACAATACAAAAAGGCCCAAACTTGGAATTTAAAAATATAGGCTGTTCATTACTGTCGGAAATAACACCAATCCCCTTGTTTCCCTTCATTCTTTTACAATCTTCATAAAACTTAGATTTAAACTGGCTTTGGCTAATACTGTGAATTTGACGTTGAAAATCTTCACCTAATACAGCAACTCCGCCATATTCCGTACCAAGGTGTGAATGATAATCCGTACCATATAATAAAACTTCTGAACAATCACCCTTTGACACTACTCCAAAAATACCGCTCATTTTACTACCCTCCCCTGAAATTATAGCCCTCACAGATTATGAATACTCTGTTAATAAGAGATGTATTTTAACACAATTTGTTGTTTTTTGAAAAGATTTTATGGTTAATGGTTAAGGAAAATGTTGTAGGGGAGAGGCTTGTGGCCGAAGGGAATCCCGAATATACCCGAGGGGGGTCTTTATATAATGTAACGGACAGGCACAGGGGCCATGTACCACACAGGGTACATGGCAAGGCCTGTCCCTACATCAACAAACCAGCGTAACGGTCTAACGGTCTAACCGGCTACCGGTATTGCGATCCAAACTGTTGTACCTTTATTTAATATAGATTCTATACGAATTTTACCCTTATGCCGGCTAATAATTTCTTTTGAAACCGCAAGGCCTAGACATATTCTATTAGTTCGCTTCCATTGTTCAATATGGTTAAAAACAACAGATATATCTTCTTTTTTTATCCCCGCACCCGTATCTTCTACGGCAACCTTTATATTTTTCCCGTCTAAAAACGTTTTAATTGTCACGTTTCCTTTGTTTGTATAAGTAATTGCGTTTGAAACAATATTTAAAATTGCTTCTTTAAATAGATACTTGTCAAAAAATGCTTTTGGAAGAGTTTCACTTAAATCCAAAACAAGCTTTAATCCTTTTGATTTTATAGGCGGTTCCACTAAGAAAGCTATCTCCCGGATAAGCCTGTTAAGGTCATTCTTTTGAGGCAAGACTTTAATCTGACCTGACTTAAGATTTTGAAACTTAAAATGATCACTGAGCAATTTGTTAAGCTTATTTATGTTTGATCCCGCCATATCTAAAAAATGCTTTTGTTCTTTTGTTAAAACGCCTACTGCTTCGCTTCGAACAATTGCAACTGCTTCTTTAATTATCGTAAGTTTACCCCCGATTCTATGATAAACATAAAAATCAAATTCCGGATTCTGTTCCACCATCTCTCCTCATTCTAATACATTGTTATGCTAAATGCTTTGCAATAACTTCAAGAAGTTCATCAGAAGCATACGGTTTTGCCATAAAATATCTTCCGCCTTTAATATGTTTTTCTTCTTCTGATTTTGTGACTAAACACGTCAGAAAAATTATCGGTATACTTTTTGTTGCCGGATCATTTTTTAATGCTTCCGCTGTTTCCGCGCCATCCATCCCAGGCATTAAAATATCAAGTATAATCAGATCCGGTTTTTCAGCCTTAGCAATTGTTAACGCGTCCAGCCCGTTATCAGCGGTTAATACATTATAGTTGGCAATTGTTAGTTTAGTCGCTAAAAGTTCTAATACGTCTTTTTCATCATCCACAACTAAAATTGTTCTAGGCATAAGCTTCTCCTCTTTCATATAAATTTTTCCACTTTCGCGATTAAATCTTTATAATCAAACGGTTTTATTATAAAACCTTCCACATTAAACTTTTTTGCTGTTTTTTCCACTTTCGAAACATTGCTGGCTGTTAATAAAATAACCGGTATTTTTTTTAATTTGCTGTCTGTTTTAATGCGTTGACAAACTTCATATCCATCTATAACCGGCAAACGTAAATCGAGAAGAATCAAATCGGGAATCATTTTTTTTAAAATATCTAAAGCTTCCTTCCCATTGACAGCGCTTATTATTTCATAGCCGGCTTTCTCAAGCCTGAAAGATAAAACTTCTAATATATCAAGTTCATCGTCAATAACCAAAATTTTTTTAGCCATAATCATTTCTCCTTATTTTATCGGATAAAAGCTTTGCAAAACACTATTTTTCTGTCATTCCGCACTTGCTGGTCCTTTCACATGCCCTTTTATCGAATTGGTAAAACAAAAATAAACTCTGCCCCTTTATTCAATTTAGATTCCACCCAAATCCTGCCGCCGTGCTTTTCAACTATATCTTTACAAATAGCAAGCCCTAGGCCTGTACCTCCGGTTTTTCGGTTTTTTCCTTTCTCAATTTGTTCGAACGTATGAAAAAGTTTTGGTATATCTTTTTTTCTTATGCCTTTTCCTGTATCTTTGACTGACACTCTGACGCTTTGTTCTTCTTCCATAGACGTAGTAATTATAACGTCTCCTTTACCCATATGTTTTATCGCGTTATCAAGCATATTTGTCACTACCTGCATAATCTTGTCTCTGTCAAACTTAAATCTGGGCAGGTACATCGCAGCGCTTACAGCAATATTAATCTCTTTATTTTGAGCAATCGGCTCCATAATTTTTTTCGCTTCCTGCACAACTTCATTAATATCGTTTTTGATCATTTTAAAAACAACTTTATCAGCCTCAAGTTTCTGAAAATTCAAAACATCATTTATAAGACGCGATAAACGTTCCACGTTCCGCTGAGTAAGTTTAATAAAATTTTTCTGCATATCACTGAGGGGCCCGGTTGTTTCATCCGAAAGAATATTTATTCCTTCCCGAATAGCCGTAAGCGGAGTTCTTAATTCATGCGACACAATAGAAATAAACTCAGACTTGATTTCTACAGCTCGTTTAACTTCCTGTTCCGCTCTTTGCCGTTCCGTAATATCCATGTTAATCTCGGCTACCAGCCATTCACCTTTTTCATCTTGAAACGGTATGGTTGTAACCTGAACCAAACGGTTCCCTTCCCTAGGAAGCTTTTCTTCGGTCACAACAATTTGTTTAGTTTCTAACGCTTTTTTTATGCCGCATACTTCACAAGGCACATTGCGTCCCATAAAATATTCATAACACTTTTTTCCTTTTGGATCGCCGTATATTTTTCTCCATTCAGAATCAACGTATATAACGTTATAATCCGCGTCTATAACATCCAAACCTGTTTTTGTCGCGCCAAGTATGTACTCAATTCGTTTATGTGCAAATTCAAGTTCCTGCTGAGCTATTCTTCTCTCAGTAATATTGCGGGCAATATCAATTACTCCCACTACATCACCCCGTTCGTCTTTTATCGGTACGCCAATGTCTTCCCAATATGTTTCGCCTTCTATTCCCGGCAGATGCGGTTTATATACAATATCCGTTTCTATTTTTCCTGTTTTCATAGCTCGAATACAGGGACACCCCTTACACGGCCCGTCTGAACCGTCTCCATACGCTTTGTAACAAAACCGCCCCATTACATCCGGATACAAATCAAGCGCGGCTTTATTCGCCCAGACAACTTTCATATTTGTATCTATTTGGGCAATTAAATCCGGTGACCCGTCTAACAGCCCTTTAAGCTGCGCGCGGCTCTCCGCTAACTTTCTTGCCGTTCTTTTACGTTCATCTATTTCCTTATTTAAATTTGTTATTGAAGTTGTTGTCTGTTGTAAATTATGCGTCATTTTATTAAAAGCTGTTGATAACTGCCCAACCTCATCCTTTGTTGTAACTTCGCATTTATAGTCCAGATTACCTTTGCCTATCATTTCTGTACATTCATGTAACCGCCATATAGGATTAGCAATAACTCTTGCAACTAATATGCCCAGTATCCATGCAATTAATGGAACAATTAAAACTGTTCCGGCAATAACGTTTCTCATTATTTTTAACGGCATTAAAGCTTCAGTTTCATCAATTTCAGCAAAAACCCCCCACTGCATACTATTAAGATGATCATGTTCGCCTAAAACCAAAACATCTCTATAACCTTTTGCCAAAAATGGTATGTGCGGATGACTCGTATCTTTATAAATTCTCACGTCTTCAAAATATTTTCGAGTACTCTCTGTGTCCACTTTTAGTTTCAAAAAAGTATCTTCTAAAAATCGCGAAGGGCTTATCATATACCCTTCTCTGTTTACCAGATATATCTCGCCTGTTTCGCCCAACCCGGTTTTGTCAGTTAAAATATCATATATTTCCTCGGCTTTTACCTGGAAACAGATAAAGCCTTTCCGTTCGTTTTCAAAATAAATGGGAACTGCTATACATATCCCGATAACCCTTGAAGGGTCCAAAATATGCATGTCCTCATAATAAACATCTTTTTCTTCCAAAGTAAACTTGTTTAACCGCTCTTTCTTAATCGTTTCCATCAAAGGCTGATTTGAAACCATAATTTTGCCATTTTCATCAAAAATCAATATTTCGAAAAAATCTATATGCGTATTTAAAACAGTTTGAATTTTATCTGATGCATTCTTTATTCTCGCGTCATAATCCAGATTTTCATTAAACACATTCTTAAAAGAACTGGACAAAGCCAACATTTTAGCTGTATGCGCATATTCCTTTAAAAGTGTTTCTATATGATGTCGTCTTGATTGGATAGTTGTACTTAAATGATCGAAGATTGCTTGCTTTAAACTGTCACTAAAAATAATATAGAGTATCGGGCCAACGACCGAAACTATAACTATAGCTGTCGCCAAAAACGAAAGGCTAATTTTTTTTGCAATTTTCATATTTTATCCTCAACTATAGTTAAGTATATATTGTGATTTGTTTTTAGCAAGGAGATCGGGTTAAAAAGTGATCAGTGAGATTGTATTTCGTTTACCATACATCGGTTCCAGTTTTTTAAACGATATCCTACATACAATATGCGATATACCGACAAAACCGGATAACGTGCAACGTGTACCGTGCTACGTGCAACGTGTAGCATGCTACTTGCTACGCTTAAAACGTACCCGCAGGTATTTATCAAATTCTTCCATGTTTCGAAAAACATAATCATGATCAAATTCCCCCGCAACACGTTCACAATCCATAGTATCATGATCCCGGCAAACAAGCGGGCGTTTTTCATATACTTTACAGCTATGGTTTTCATCAAGATACCGGCAGGGATTAGCAATATCCATATACCATTTACGTTTTTCGATAAAAACCTTTACACCTTTATGGGCAAGATACCATCTGATATTTTCAAAATCATTCTTATTCTTAGGTGTATCTATCTGAAAAGCAAAATATTTGCAGCATTTAGCTTCACATTTTTTACACGGGCTCATTTATTATTCCTTTGGTTACGTTACACATGGCAGGTAACACGTTGCACGCTACAGGTTTCACGGTACACGTTGCACGAAATACACTATTAATATAATGGACAGGCACAGGGGCCATGTACCACACAGGGTACATGGCAAGACCTGTCCCTACACCAACAAACCTAACCATTAACGCTACCGGCTAACCAGCTAACCGGCTAACCGGCTAACCGGCATAACCGGCTAACTGAACACCAAGTTCGTACGCTTCTTGCAAAACTTCCGGTTTTTCTAGAACTTTACCTTTTTTATCTATTCCTGGACAAAAAATCTCTTTTTCATATCTTATGTTGGTGGTTGCAAAAAAATGCCTGACAATTGATTTTGCATTCTCAAAAAAATCTTTACGGAGAGTCGCTTCCACACAAATAAACGCTCCCAGCCTTTGTTGCGGGTAAAGATCTTTTTTAAAAATCTGTTTTGCTATCCATACGCACTGAAACCGATCTATCATAGTTTTGGCTAAACAAGAAATACTACCGAAAAATATCGGTGAAGCCAGAATAACCGCGTCGCATTCACCTAATTTTCGGTAAATCAATTCCATATCATCGTCAACAACTGAAAACCCTTTAGAATTAACCTTTTCATACTCTATTTCCTGAATAGGTAAAATTTTTAAATCCCGAAGGAAAATTTTATCTGTCTTAGCTCCTTTTGCTGCAGCGCCGTCCAAAGCCTTCTTCAAAAGAATATCTGTATTCCCATCCAAACGCGGGCTTGCGCTTATGCCTAATATTTTCATGCTTAATTCTCCCGGATTTATTCACCCGCGTGCCTTACAGCCGCTAAGGTACGCGGAATAATAAGATCCGCTTTACATCGTTCTATGCTGTCTTTTTCTGTTTTTCTTTTTATGCCAACATTCATAATTTCAATAAATTCAGACGTATAATTTTTAAGTACCCCAGAATATTCTATTTTTTCTTCACCGGACACTGTTTTTAAAACAACTTTTTTACCAATATATCTTTCCAACACCGGCTCATATGCCGTACTAAACATTGCCCGAGTCTGTTGCTGAATATCTGAGACATATTTGTCCTGACCTGCCAATATTTTCCCGGCAGGCATTTTCGTTTTAACCTGGCCCATAAAAAGGTTAAGGATTTCAAAAAAAGAATCACGCACTGTCCCGAAAAAGTTGTGTACTTTTCGCCCGAATCGCGAATGCCACGCAGGACTCATAAGTTTAGACAGATCATAATCTCTTTGTTTAGCAAATTCATCCGTTATATCTGAAACATACCGCACAAGCATCTTTATCCGGCTGTACTCATTTTTGTAAAGGACATAACTTGTTTCTATGTGATCATCTTTCTCATCCAGATAAGCCTCGGAATACACAAATTCTAAAGCAGTATTTTCTGTATTTAATTTTCCCCAAACAAGTTTTCCATCCGTCTCTTCCAAGAAAACAGCGTTTCCAGAGAAATCCTTAAGGCAAGCGTCTTTCGACCTCCCTGTCAAAAATGCCCCGATGACTGTACAAGCAATAATGAAAACAATCGTAATAAAAAAAGTATCCGGCATCTATTCTCCCTTTTATGCACTCATCCAACCGGCTAAACAAAATCGCAAAGCGACCGTGCCAAAGAACCGGCTAACCGGCCAACTGGTTAACCGGCTAACCATCATATAACTGTCCCAGACGGGATAACAGCACCTTTATTGATAACAACTATCCCGTCCCGAATAAAATAATTAGTCCCGTCAAAATTGTCCCGATTGTCCCGGTTTATAATCTGGACTCCATCGCCTATACGCACGTTTTTATCCAGGATAGCATTTTTTATGCGGCAGTTTTTTCCTACGCCTAAAACCGGTATGTTTTCTGAAAGGTTTTTATCGATTTGTTCCACCGTTTCATAGTAATCACATCCCATAGCAATTGAATCCTCAATTACAGAGCCATCTCCGATCCTGAATCTGATGCCTATAACAGAATGTTTTATTACTGCTGAAAGTACTATAGCGCCTTCTGAAACAATACAACTTTCAACACGGCTTTTTTCAAATTTGGCGGGAGGTAAATATCTTGTTCGTGTGAATATTTGCCATTTTTCATCAAAAATATCAAGAGGCGGTATAGAATCCGTTAATGAAAGGTTTTCTTCATAGAATGATTTTATTGTTCCGATATCCCGCCAATACCCATTAAAAAGAAAAGCATAAGTTAATCTATCCTGAATCGCTTTGGGAATTATTTCTCTGCCAAAATCATCTTGTTTATTTTCTTTCAAAAGTTCAATTAAGGCTGTTTTTTTAAACATATAAATTCCCATTGACCCCAAAAACCGGGATTTATCCCCGCTTTTTATTGACATATCCGCTATATCTCTACAATCATCAGGTTTTTCCACAAATCTCGTTATCCTCACGTTTTCATCTATACCCACAATCCCGAACCTTGAAACCTCGTCCGACCCCACAGAATTAGAGGCAATAGTTACTTCCGCGTTTTTTTTCAAATGATACTTGTACATTTCTGCCAAATCCATTTTATAAAGCTGGTCTCCTGACAAAACCAATATGTGCTTTATATCCGGATGGTTAAAATGTTTAAGACATCTCCTTACAGCATCGGCTGTACCTTGAAACCAGTTTGTATCTTCCATAGATTGTTCGGCAGCCATAACTTCAATAAACCCTTTTGTAAAAGAATCCATTTTATATGTACGGCTTATATGTTTATTTAACGATTCAGATAAAAACTGTGTAAGAATATAGATGCGGTTAAATCCTGAGTTAAGGCAGTTACTGACAGGAATATCAATTAATCTGTATTTTCCAAAGATTGGCGCGGCAGGCTTGCACCGTTCTTTTGTAAGAGGAAAAAGCCTGGTTCCCCTGCCGCCTCCAAGAATTACGCACAACACTTCTTTCATCGTAAATGCTTTTCTGTTTTACGTTACTGGTTCAAAAATAAATTACCTTCAAGACACAAGAGTCTTTACTTCTTCAGGCTGGCCATTACAGACTTCTCTGCTCTGTACCAATCAAGCTGATCGTTCCCATGGATGAATCCTCTCTCGACATAAAAGCTATACGCTTTATCAGCTATTAGTGACTGCAATTCTTCCGGGCTTATTTTCTTAAAAACTCTTTTCTTTGGTTTTGCTGATACTGCCTTCTTTTCAGAAGATTTTTTCCTAAGTTTTCCGATAACTTTCTTCATCATTTCCAACCCCCTTCTCAGATTTACATGTTTCATATTTTTATTTAGCATTTCCATAATACACTTTACATTATAAAGAACTCGTTCCACATATCCCCTGACTAAAAACATGTCACATGCAGCGTGTTACGTGCAACATGTAACGTGTAACGCAAATTACTATCCATACACGCTGTAGTCTATATCTTTAAATATTGTATACACATTTTCAGATTCTGTTAACATCTCAATATCAACATTGCCGGTTTTCAACTGTTCATTTAAAGTAAGAAACCTGCCTATATGTTCTTCTGTGCGAGAAACAGCATAACCGGAAAGAGTTCCTGTTTTCATGATAAATGCCCAGTCACTGGACTGTGCGAGCAAAAGTTCCCTCGCCATTTGGTTTAATACACGCCGCGTTATTCCCGACGCGTTTTTATTTTGCTTCGCCGCGCTTACCATAAGTTCGGTTATCTTATGCAAATGCCTGTATATCCAGTCATTCGACCCGTTAAGCCACATTTCATTATATCCCTTCCATCCCCAACTCGACATGGAAGGTGAAATGGATGGATATTCGTCATACTCGTCCAAATATTCACTAGGCGTAATTGTTTCAAGTATGCCTTGTGAATCATTAACTTTTCTCAAGAAAAGTCCCAACCAATCCGGGCCTTCAAACCACCAATGCCCGAAAAGTTCCGCGTCATAGGGCGCCACTATTATGGGATTCCTATCCATCGTGCTTTTAAGATATTCTATTTGTTTTTCTCTATTAAAAAGAAAGTTTCCGGCATGAACCGAAGCTGTTTCCAAAGCTTTATGCCTGTCATAAAAATCTTTTTCATCTGTCTCGCCTGTTATGCGATGATATTTTATCCCAGTGTTAAGCCTTGCCCCGCATCCGTTAATGAAAGGCCTTACATAGTCATAATCCAGATCAAACCCAATATCTCGATAATACTCCCTATAATTATAATCTCCAGGATACCCCTCTTTGGAACTCCATACTGCTTTTGAACTTTCAGCATCCCTGCCGAAAACAAACGTACCGGATCCGGTTTTGTACGGGCTATATACCCCGTATTTCGGGCTAGGCGTTCCCGCGAATATGCCGTGTGATTCAACAAAAAAATATTTTACTCCGCATTCCGCCAGGATTTTTTCATGCCCCGGCTGATACCCGCATTCAGGAAGCCATATACCCCGAGGAGACTTGCCGAAAACACTTTTATAAAGTTCCACTGCCGCTTTTACCTGAGCTTTTACGGCAGTAGGATACATCTCCATAAAAGGCAAATATCCATGCGTAGCACAACATGTAATAACTTCAAGTTTTCCAAGATCCTGAAACTTTTTAAATGCTGAAACAATGTCTTTATTGTATTTCTGATCAAAAACATATTTAGTGGCATTAAACCTTTCAAGATACATTGCGGCAAGCTTATTAAGCTTTTTATCTTTCCAGGTACGTTTTACCTCTAATTCAGCTAAATGTATTAATTTGTTCAAATGGTCCAAATAGCGAGTTACGAGAAATTCATCTTTGAGCATGCAAATAAGGCTGGGGCTTAAAGACAACGTCATGCGGAAATCAACTCCGTCTTCGACAAGGCCGTCAAAAGTATTTATCAGCGGAATGTAAGTATCTGTAATTGCTTCAAAGAGCCACCTTTCCTCCAAAGAACTTTTGTATTCCGGATGTTTTACAAAAGGTAAATGAGCATGCAATACTAAGGCGATATACCCTTTCCCTTTTGTTTTTTTCACCTTCTGCAATCGTTTATTCTTCTGCATACTTTTTTCATCCGCCAGAAACCCGTCTGACATAAGATTATCTGACCCCGCGACAAAATCATTTTTCGTAGCCGTAGAAACATCAACAACGTTTGACCGTATTATCGAGAAAAAAGCGCCTTGCTCTGAAATAAACCCTATTTCTACCATCCATTTTTGCCGATTTATCCCGGCTATCGGAATATACCAACTACGCGCTGTATCCACGATTTCAATATCTTTTATCGGAACGGTCTTGCCATCTTCAATGGTATAAATCCTAAGATTCTTTTTTAGTTCCAAAGATGTCTTTGAAGCCGTTTTCCTGACACCTTCTTCTGTTTCTTTTTTTGTTTCCCAATAAACATAAAAAAGTTCGGGGTTAACAACCATTAAAACAATTTTATCATCATCATATCGTTCAGGAATATGAAACTTTCGTTTCAAATTGGAAGTTTTGCGCGTTTCATTCCCGCTTTTTTTTATAAACAACTTTTTATTAAGCATAGAACCGGTTTTCTTAACTTTTTTTTTCATATTACCCTTTCAACAAAAGAGTTCATCAACATCTGCAATTGTACTCTTCGCCCAAACAAGTGTCAATAGCAGGATTAAAAAAAACAAATTTTCATAAACCTGCCGGCAGAATACTCTCCTCCGATGGAATTAATCATACGAAAATTTTTAATATGATTATAATTTCTTTCTTTTCGGACGGATTCAATTCAAGTTCTATTTGCGGCACTATAACTGAACTTTGATAATTAAGTTCATAGGCTTTTTCTGACTGTGAAACCGTTTTTAGCGGAAAAATCCATAACCCGCACTTTTTATTAAAATTAAATTCAAAACCCAACTTACTGGCAGTATCGCCTGCCGTTACCCGCGAGGCTCCAGGGCATACAATTTTTTCTTTAAAACTAAAAATCTTTTTCGAACCTTTAATATCAAAAAAATATTTATCAGCATCAGCTTCCGGCATGGTTAAATTAAACTCCGGAGCAAAAACCGAACTGACAAAATTATTGCTCTTATTTACAATCGCGTATTTAATTAAACATTCCGATTTATTTTTTAAAATAGTTATTTCTTTTGTCACACAAATCTCATTTCCGGAAACTTTGCCGTTTCTTTTTAAAACTACTAACACCTTATCGGAAGTGTTTTTAATTTCCGAATCATATTCAGCATTTAAAAAATCTCCCGTTTCTTCATATTTCTCGTCGCTAAACATATCAATATTTACGTCACTCGAAAAAAAATGGTCAACTAAACTATATCGGCCCGTCCGGTCATAATTTAGATGCTGTACCGCATTTTCTTCAAATTTTCGTCCAGAATCATGAATGGTTTTCGGTTCATTCTCTATGTTGTCAGCGCGCTGATCTGCATCCTCCAGTATCTTTTTGTGATAGGCTTCTTTTTTTCGGCTAAGGGAATTTATCAGGTTGCAGCAAATCTCTTTTGAATCCAGTTCTTTTAATATCCCTCCCTCAGCCGGAGAAAAATACACTGACATTTTACGATTTTCCACGATAATTTCATCAAACCCGTCTCCATTAAAATCCAAAATCTGCACACTTAAAAAATCTTTTTTTCCGTAAGAACCTTCATCCATTAAACTCTCGCTCTTTATCAGGTGGCGATACACAGCATCTCGCAATTTAAACAGATACAGCCCTCCGAAAACCCCGTGCCAATAAGCACAGTTACATTGCCCGCGAAATAGTTCTTTTTCAGCCTGGCTTACAACATTTTTTTTGTTTTTGCTACCAGACTCCTTCTCCAATTTACGGCTGACATATATCATTTTTTTATGCATATGATTGGATTCGGGATACTTTGAAAGAAAATTACGCCAAAATCCGGCTCTAATAAACGGTTTATAAAAATCCTGTTTCCCTAAAGCCTGAATATCAGCTTTTACCGATTCCATCCATATTTGTGTATCTGCCGGAAGCGCCCATTCACACATTTCTTCATAAGAAACCGCCGGAAGATATACCCGCCCTTCAGGGACACGGCTTTTTAAAACTTCCGACAGCTTCACGGTATTAAGCCAATCCGAATTTTTCGTTATTTCATCTAAAAAATTTTCCAGCCATTTTTCCTGAAACACCCATTTATGCGTTCCGGGCCACTCTCCGAATTTTTCGCCGTCATCGCCATAAACAAACAACGGAGAAACATTCGCTGAAGCAACGCTTTTCATATAATTAATGGTTTCTTCCGGCATACGAAACGGCAAATTATACCGTAAAACTTTATCCGA
Organism: Candidatus Omnitrophota bacterium; assembly: GCA_043812935.1. Classification (GTDB taxonomy): domain Bacteria; phylum Omnitrophota; class Gorgyraeia; order Tantalellales; family Tantalellaceae; genus JBDRNE01. The sequence continues at coordinate 14,785 of JBDRLO010000011.1, read as the reverse complement.
AGGAAACACAGCTATCTGTTTCGCGTTATCTTCTGTAGTGTAATATCCGTATGTTTTGTCTTTCGAGATACCGGAATATAAAAAATGCGTATCATCTAAAATAACATATTTTATCCCGCTGTCCTTTAGCGCGGATGGAAGAAATGGTTCCCAAACTCTTTCCGCAATCCACGCGCCTTGTGGTTTAAAACGAAATTTTTCAACAATATAATCGTTTAAAAGTTTTATTTGTTTTATTCGGTCTTTTTGGGGAATAACCGGAAGTATGGGTTCATAAAACCCTCCGCTTATTATTTCAACCTGGCTGGTTTTCACCATTTCGCGCACTAGTTCAATAATCTCAGTACGGTTTTGTTCTGCCCATTCTAACAAACATCCTGTAAAATGAAAATTCATTTTTATCTCAGGATACTTTTTTACAGTCTCTAAAAACGGAATGTAACAATTATCACAAGCCCGTTCCATTACAGAATCAAAGTTTCCCACAGGTTGATGAAAATGCAATGCCAACGCAAGATCTGCTTTCATACAATTATCCTTTCGATATATGTTACACGTTTCACGCTACACGAAGCACGCGTATTAATGTAACGGACAGGCACAGGGGCCTGTCCCTACAGAATTATCTTCCTTATTTTTTCAACCACGGACAGGGGCAAGCCCTGTCCATAAACAGCTAACCATTCATTATTTTTCTGTACAGCGCTAAATATTGTTTCGCAGATTTGTTAATGTAGATACAATGGAAAGTCGCACCTCCATACGTAGGGACAGGCCCCTGTGCCTGTCCGTTAAGTTAATCCACGTTACCCATTAACGGCTTTGTCTGTATATCATTCTAAAAGTTTTAAATCGACATACAACATGCGATATACAAAATCACCATCTACCATTTAACCTGTCATTATTTTTCTGTACAGCGCTAAATATTGTTTCGCGGATTTGTCCCACGAATAGTTATAACTCATAGCGCTTAGAATAAGTTTTTTCCAGGCTTTTTTATCGTTATAATACAATTCAACAGCTCTTCTCAAAGCCTCGTACAATGCCGCTGACGTTGCCGGCCCAAATTTAAATCCATTTGCGTTTTCCCTATCTTCATCAAAATCTACAATAACATCATCAAGCCCGCCGGTTGCCCTTACAATTGGAATTGTCCCGTACTTTATGCTATACATCTGGTTAAGCCCGCAAGGCTCATACCGAGAAGGCATAAGAAACATATCAGCGCCGGCTTCAATTTTATGAGCAAGCTCATCATTGAAAGTACCGCATAAATAAAATTTCCCGGCATATTTTTTCGAAAGTGTGGAAAAAAGTTTATTATACCGGTCGTTCCCTCTGCCAAGAATAACTACTCCGCATCCTAAACCAATAACCTTCCCCATAATATCCGCAACAAGATCCATACCTTTTTGTCCCACAAGCCTCGTAACACATCCAATTAAAGGAGCGCTCACCGGAATTTTAAGATCAGCGTATTCTATTAAGTCTTTTTTACATTCCAATTTTTTATCTAATGTTTTGTTGTTAAAATTAATTTTTATAGAAGTATCGGCTTCAGGGCTCCAGATACTATAATCCACTCCATTAGAGATACCGTAAAGCGATTCTTTTCTTGCTCTTAAAAGACCATCTAAACCTGCACCATACTCAGGCGTCATTATTTCTTCGGCATAACGCGAACTTACCGTATTTACGGCATCTGAATATAATATTCCGGATTTCATAAAATTCAGCTTACCGTAAAACTCTAAATCGTTCATGTTGAAAAAATGATCCGGAATGTTAAGCTTTCTCATAATTTTTCGGTCAAAAACTCCCTGATACGCCATGTTATGGATTGAAAAAAGAGACTTTGTATTATGATATATGTTATCCTGTTTCTTTAAATAAAAATTCAAATAAAACGTGATAAGAGCTGTCTGCCAATCATTACAATGAATTACATCAGGAATAAAATCCAAAGGTTTCAGGCTGGAAAGAACTGCCTGTGAAAAAAAACCAAATCTCAGAGCATTATCTGGATAATCCCCCTTCTCGGTACCGTATAATTCTTCCCGCGTAAAATATTTTTCATCATGGATAAAATATGCCGGGACACCGTTTATAGCGCTGCAATAAACATCAAACTCTTCATTATCATCTATGAAAATATTTTTTAAACCGCTAAGTTCTTTTTTGAAATCTGCCCCGCTATTTCGTACGGCACCATAAAAAGGCAGAACTATTCGAACGTCACACCCCAAAGACACTAAAGCTTTTGCCAGACTTGTAGTAACATCCGCTAAGCCCCCGGTTTTAGCAAAAGGGACAGCTTCAGAAGATACTATAAGAATTTTTGTTACACGCGCCATTGAAAGCGGAACTTCTCCTGAAACCAGTTTTTTTACGGCAGGCCCGGCAGGAACCGGAATTGTTAAATAATACGGGACAGGTTTATCAATTAAGCGATATATATTGCTTAAATGTATTCTATACAATTCATCGAATATAAAATTTAACTCGCTGCCGAAATCATCGTACCACCAAAACCAATCACTTCCTTCGGCAATGTAGAGCTCTTCTAAAGCTTCGGTATTCGGCCAACCGTCTTTAACAAGCTCTTCTTTAGCTTTTTTCAGATATTTCCAGGCCCGGTTTTTCTGCGGTGACCCTATCCACTTATTAAAGTTGCGATCTATCCATGAACCGCTGAAGAGGTTATCTATTTTTTCGGGTTTTTTATCAAAGCTCAAATAGCCGCTAACTGTAACCATTTCAAAATCATTGTTTTCGGAAATCTGCCGATACATTTCCGAAAGAAAAAGCCTGCCGCCTTCCTGAAAATAAGGCCATGGGTTTTCGCCATCCAATATAATAGATACTAAAGCGGTTTTTCCATAAAAATGCGCGTTCTTCTTAATTTCTTTCAGAGAATTCATAATATCCGAAACTGCTTTTTTGGAAGGCATCCCCGCGTATCTGAAACTAATAGCGTTTGAAATGCCAATATCCCGAAAAATTATACTGATTTTTTTGCCGTCTGCGCGCGCGGAAAAAGCCTGATAAAGAAGTTTTTCTCTTGAAACGTTTTCATTTTTTAAAGATTCCCACAAGATACCTTCATCCGTAGCAATCCATTCTATCTTCTCATCTGCCAGGATAGGAATTATAGCCTGGCTTACACTGCCTTCAGGGGGCCAAAAACCTCGAGGTTCTCTTCCAAACACTTTTTTGTAAAGAACTACCGCTTTTTTAATTTGGTTTTTTGCGTCTTCCGCGGAATCCATACCAAGAGTTTCTTCCTTATCGCACAAAAGCGGCAATATCGGATGGTAAAAAGGCGATGTTGAAATTTCAATCTGCCCTTTATCCTGCATATGTTTATATGCCGGCAAAATTGACGCAACTACTTCGTTCTGAAGTTTAAAAAAAGATCTTTTGTCGGCTTCCGTATAATCATACCCTTTATGAACAAGTCTTTTGACCAACGCGTTTTTTTCCCTCAAAGTGAACCCGCACCAAGCTAAATTGAAAAACAACTGCAAATCTCTGAAGTCCGAAATTTCAAAATGTTTTAATTTTTCAAAAAGATCTTCTTCCTTATCGCTCCCGCCTCTTTTTAAAAACAATTCATGATACCTTTTATTCGGCAAAATAGACCTTTTTAAATCGCAGGAAAAAAAATTCTTAAGAATAAAAACTTTATCTTGGTCAGTTAATTGTTCAGCGTTTTTTTCTGACAACTGCAGGAATATATCATCTACGTTCTTATTCCTTGAAATGTCCAAAAGCTGCCAAATCAAACACGGCGTAATATTAAATGTTACACGCGCTTCAGGGGATTTTTCAAGAATTGAAACCATATCCAGATAGGAATATGTGGAATGCAGCCGAACCCAGGGAAGATAATATTTTCCTGAAACCATATCCTTATACAAGGGCTGATGCATATGCCACAAAAAGGCTACAGCGAGTTTATCTTTCATATCTTTAATGAATCCGTTCTAAAACTTTTATTTATTTTGAGAGCTGCCGCAAAACATTTTTTTTTAACCCATCATACCACGATTGATGTTTTTGCTCATAGATTTCAAGACCGCTTTTCCTGAGTGTTAAAACATCTTTCCAAAGACTGGTACATTGAAGGACAGCAATTATAATACGTGGACGGCTTTTTGAATCCACTCCTACAAATGTACGTTTCGCTTCTTTAGTATAACCGGTTTTCCCGATAACTTTTTCATCGTCCGAAAAAAGCGTCCTATTATGAGTCTTAAGAATAATTACCTGCCCGTCACTACCGCGAATACCCTTTTCTTCTGTGGACATCATATCCAAAATAATCTTATTTTTCAAGGCATAATCCATCATACAGCTAAGATCTTCCGCAGTAGTATACTGCGTATCTTTTGGTCCCGTAGGAAGACCCGACGCATTGGCAAAATAAGTGTTTTTCATGCCGATTTTTTTTGCTTTCTCGTTCATTAGTAAAGAAAATTTTTCTTCCGTGCCGGCAACCCCCTCAGCAATAACTTGAGCCGCGTCATTCCCCGATCTTATTAAAATCCCGGCCAAAAGATCTTTTAACGTATATTTAACCCCGCTATGAAGCCCTGCTAAAACAGGCTCAACTTGCGCGGCTTCCGGGCTGACTGTTATTTCCGTATCCAGCGGCAATTTTTCAACAGCAACAATAGCTGTCATAACTTTCGCGGTTGAAGCCGGAGGAAAACACGCTTTAGGATTTTTTTCAAATAATGCCATGCCTGAACCGGCATCCATAATTACCGCACATTCCGCGCTTATATCCGTTTTATTTAAACATTCGGCGTTTTCCACTACATACCATAATGTGAAAATAACTATAAAAACATATACTCGCATGAAATATCTATTTTTCTTATCCGCAAAAAACATTATTCTTTGACCTCTTAATTCGTTGAAAAGACGGGTTAAAATATCCATGCATTAAATCGGGATATTCCTTTTTTATTTTGTTTATCAGAACATCCACTCCTATCATTTTATTTTTCCTTGGTTTTATTCCAAGTTTTTCAAAATAAGCCATTGGATCATAATTCAAATTCCGCCATTGGATCATGTCTATACTTATTTTATCTAAAAACTGTTTTAACGAAAATATTTCTTTCTCTGAATCGTTAAACCCGGGCATAATAAGATAATTTATTGAAACAAATCCTCCCGCGCGTTTTGCGGCTCTAATTGATTTTATAACTTCCCTGAAATTATATTCCTGCGGCATATAATATTTCTCATAATATACCTTCTGGAAACTATTTGTACTAACCCTTATGGAATTAAGCCCTGCCCGGAAAAGCCTGGTTATTCCTTCCGGTTTACTCGCGTTCGTATTTAAATTAATTATTCCTTTAGATGTAGTTTTTCTTATGAGTTTTACAGCTTTTTCCAAAACATCTTCGACCATAAGAGGTTCCCCTTCACACCCCTGTCCAAAACTTACAACCGGATCCTTTACATTTTTTATATGAAAAAGCGCCACTTCCGCAATTTCTTCAGGTTCAGGCACAAATTTTATACGCGGCTGGGTAATTGAACACCCTTTACCGGGCTGATGAGATATACATCCGAGACATCGCGCGTTACACAAAGGAGATGAAGGCAGCGGGCCTTCATATCTCTTCAGGAAAAAATTTTTCGCCGCGGGGCACCCGTAAACAAGCGCGCAAGAAATAAGATGTTCAACTAAACGGTTTTTTGAAAACATTTTTTTAAAAGTATTAACGTTTTTTTTAACCAACTCAATGTCCATACCTTTTAATTCCTGGCGTTTTTCTTTATCAATACGTACTCCTGCCGCGTAAAAAGCATTATCATAGAAAACTACAGCCGCGTAACTAAAAAGCGGCAAAAGAGATGTGCTGCCGTTTTCAGAATACGCCGCGCTGTATGTTGCCGTATATCCAGGCGGTAAAAAAGCCGCCACAGCATAACACGGTTCTTTCTCTTTAATCAAAGGATTCTGCTCTATTTTAATAAAACGGGATTTCCTGGTATCAAACCCTATTGGAGATCTGTCCGGAAGCATAAACAGTTCACTATCCGGATGCAGTTTAACAAGACCCTTTCGATACAGCGGATAATACTCACGGCATTTCATACCGGTACCCTGCAAAAAAGGAACATCATATACAGAACCTTTTTTATCAGCGATTACAAGTCTGGGATAATTTTTATTCATAAAAAGTCCGATTAAACAACACAGCTCTTTACAGTATTAACATACTCATTGGTAAGATTTTTAATTGACACAAAATCTCTATTGTCGAGCCATTGTTTTTTTAAAACGCTTCCTCCAAAAGCAACAGCATCAGCTCCGCAAGAAAAATAATCTTTAATATTATCTAACGCCACACCACCTACTGCCATAAGCTTGACCTTATCAAACGGGCCTTTAATGTCTTTTATATATCCGGGGCCAAACCTGCCAGCAGGAAAAACTTTTACCATGTCTGCACCGGCTTGCCAGGCGTGAAAAACTTCTTGCGGAGTTAAAGCTCCGGGGAAAACTGGAATAGTTTTTTCAACACAACACCGGACTATTTTCTCATCAAAAACCGGCATAACAATAAATTCCGCGCCGTTATCCAACGCGCGTCTCAAATCCTCTTCATAAACAACCGTTCCCGCGCCAATCGTAATACGTCCGCCGGCAACTATTCGAGCCTTTGAAATTATCCGGCCGGCTGACGGAGTATTCATCGTAATTTCAATAGTTTTAAGCCCGGCGGCAATAACAGCTTCTAAAAGAGGTTCTATGATTTCTATCGCTATACCTCTTACTATTCCCATAAGGGGCAGATTTTTAAAAAGATTAGTATTCATTGCGGGCTTTAATCAATTTCCATAGCAGACATGCTGTCAAAAAAATCACGATAATTATCTTTTTCTTTAGTTTTTCTGAGAGCCATGGCCATCCTGGGATGTTCATTAAACATTCCGGTAATCGCATACGGCAATAAATATCCCCATTCGATTTTTTCTCTTAAAGGGATAAACTCTTCTGAAATAACGTCTAAAATCGGACGTAAGTCAAATTTTGGATTTTTTAGAAATCCCATTAAAAGTTCAAGCGGACAGTTACCCGCAGCTCTGCCAATACCATAGATCGTGGCATCAAGAAAATTACACCCGTCTATTATTGCCTGTATTGTATTCGCATACCCCAGCTGTTGATTATTATGCGCGTGCATACCGACTTCTTTTGTTTTCAGAAATTTTTTGTATTTATTAACCAGATAGGTTACATTTTCCGAATATAACGCTCCGAAACTGTCTACAATATATACGACAGATGCTTTACTTTCCTCTTCAAGCTGAGCTAAAGCTTCATCAAGTTCATTATCAAGCGCCCGGGATATTGCCATAATATTTACTGTTGTTTCATATCCTTTTGCCGCGGCTTCGTTCACAAGATCAATGGCTTTATCCACGTCTTTTACATATGTCGCCACCCTGATCATATCAATAACACTTTCTTCACACGGAAGAATATCATGTTTTTCTACCCGGCCTACATCAACCATAACAGAAAGCTTTGTATTTGATTCTATACCTTCAATAGCTTTTTTAATAACATCTTCTTCACAAAATTTCCATTTACCAAACTTATCCGGAGACATAATGCTTTTTGAACATCTGTACCCTATTTCCATATAGTCAACCCCGGCAGCTGAAACCGCCTTATATACTTCCCTGACAAATTTATCATCAAAATAATGGTCATTAATAAGCCCGCCGTCCCTAACTGTGCAGTCCAAAACCTTTATCTGTTCTCTGTACATATTATCTGCTCCTTATTCGTTAGCCGGTTAACCAGTTAACCGGTTGACCGGTCCTGCGACGCAGCCGCTTACACGACTTTGCTTCCCTCGATTTCACTCGGGACAAGCAGGATCAAAATTCGATTTTGTCGAATTTTGTTTAGCTGGTTTGTTTGTGGATGTAGGGACAGGTCCCTGTGCCTGTCCGTTATATTAATGCGCGTGCTACATATAACGTACCTCGTGTAACGTGTTACGCATATTCCATATATGATATATTAAACACTTTAATTCATCAAGTAGAATCACGTAAATTACTTACTACCAAAGGCTACCAGCCTTTCCATAATATTATGGCCTAACAAATTCAGCCAAAACCTCTATATGCCCTGTCCGGGGAAACATATCAAACGGAAGCACCCTGCCTAAATGCCATTTTTTGTTCTGAATCAAAATTTTTATATCTCTCGCTAAACAGGAAGGATCACATGAAAGATAATATATACTTTTTAGGTCTTTTAAACCTTCAATTTCTTTTAAAAAAGCCGTATTTACCCCTATACGCGGCGGGTCAATAAATAATACATTGGATTTACTTTTGTTTTTTTTATATAACTTTAAAAAAAGTTTCTCTACGCTGCCATGATAAAATTTAATATTTTTTTCACCAGACATATCAACTGTCCGCTTGGCACAATCTACAGCAACTCGATTTGAATCAATCCCTAGTTTCAGCAGAAATTTCTGTTTTAAAAGAAAACTAAAAAAACCTGTACCGCAATATAAGTCAAAAAACACAGCATCATCATTATCCAAACCGATCCAGCCTTCCAAAACTTCTGATATTTTCTCAGCAACATATCTATTAGCCTGGCTAAAAGCTTTAGTTGACATATACATATTCACATTGCGGTATTTATCTATGAAAAACTTTTCTCCCATAATATTTGAAGACCATACCCGTCCATTATGGTCCACCTTCAATGTAACATTTTTCTTTTGCGCATATTTTTCCAGTTCAGGCAATATATTATTTATTGCCTTATCTGCTACCGGGCATTCTGTTATTTTGATTATTGAATGACTCTTTAACGCAAAATAACCATACCCCGCACCGTTACTATGCAAAGTAACACTTGAACGATAATTATAACAGTTGTCTGATCGTTCTATTTTTTTACATAAAAATTCTTTACACCCGGCAATCCGCCTTATTAACTGTGTAATTTGTTCTTTCTTATAAAAAAGTTCTTTTTCATAAGAAAGATGCTGTAAACTGCGTCCTCCGCATTCATCATAATACGAACAAACCGGTGAAACTCTATCTTCTGAAGCAGTAATTATTTTAACAGCTTTCCCTTCCAAATAACGGGAAGTATCTTTAATAACCTTAACTTCAACCTCTTCGCCAGGTAAAGCTCCGTCTATGAAACAAATTTTTCCATCAATTTTTCCTATGCCCTTTCCGCCAAACGCCAAATCATATATACCTGTTGTCAATTGATGTTTCATATTATCTTAAACTCCCCCTGCATCCCAAAATAGTCTATACATCAAAATGTTTGTTTATTCAATAATACTGCAATAGACTTAATAGACACAAACCCGGGTTAAATATACCCGGGTTTGTGTAAATGCTTAAATTCAAATTGTTCTTAGATTAAAATTTAGTATTTCTCTCCTGAAGCGCTTCTTTATACCCATCTGTATAACCCTTTTTATATCCATTCCCATAGCCGGCTTCATACCCGTCAGAATAAGCTGTTCTCGGGCTTACAGAATCCACACTGTTTACATCATCAACTTTTTCACCGCTTAAGGAATCAAGAAGAGCGCCTCCGATAATACTAACTCCGGCTCCGGCAAGCGCGCCTTTCCAGACATTTCCACCTTTTGCCCCGGATGCGGCTCCGCCGACTGCTCCGGCACCGGCCCCTAAAAGCCCTTCTTTTAAAAGATCTGATGAAGATTTCCTTGCAGCAAAAGTATCACCTGCTGTTAAAACAAATATTCCAAAAACCAAAATAAAACATATTACTAACCGCATTTTCATATCCAATACCCCCTATTTTAGCTCTAAAATTTAATATTATAATAATAACACATTCTGCTCCTAATTCAAAACACAAAACACATTACGCGTTACACGTAGCACGTTACACGCACATCAATATAACGGACAGGCGCCGCTACATTTTTTATTTCGTCTTGTTGTACTGGACAGGCACAGGGGCCTGTCCCTACATCAACTAACCAGCTAACAAAAATCCTTGCCTTGTGCCTCGCCGCACGAACTCTTCTTCAATTTCTTTTATTACATTCTGTTTATTGTTTATCCATTCCGGAGCAATAAGGTATTCTTTTTTCGCATCTGATACAATCCTTAAAATAACACATTCTTCTTTTAAACACTCTAAAAAACTGCACACTGTTTTAACATATTCTTCCTGTGAAAATAATTTAATATCCCCTTTATGATACTGTTCCTCCAGTTTGGTGTTTTTTAACACATGTAAAACATGTATTTTAACTCCTGAAACAGGAAGCTGTGATATTACCCGGGCTGTTGCAAGCATGTCATCCAAAGTTTCGCCCGGAAGACCTAAAATAATATGAACACCTACTTTTATGCCGAGCGAATGAGTTTTATTTACTGCGTCCAAAACCTGTTCAAAAGTATGTCCGCGGTTTATTGCTTTCAATGTTTTATTATGAATCGTTTGAAAACCATACTCGACCCAAACTTCATATTTATCCGTATATTCCGCTATTAAACTGAGTTTTTCTTCATTAACACAATCCGGCCTTGTAGAAATTGAAAGCCCTACTATTTCAGGATAATCTTTTATACTATCATATGCAGTTTTTAATTCTTCCACAGCAGCATTTGTACCTGCGGCATTCTGAAAATACGCGATAAACTTTTGATTCCCGTACTTTTTTTTAGTTTCAGTTATTGTTTTTTCGATCTGCCCTTTTAACGGCATTACTTTTTCCGGAAAAACGCTAAACCCGGCTTCATTGCAAAAAATACATCCATCAATACTTAATGAACCGTCTTTATTCGGACAGCTAAATCCGGCATTCAAACTTATACGCCGAACCTTTGCCCCAAACTGTTTCTTTAAATATTGATTAAAAGTATAGTAATGCATATTTTGCGTTGCACGCTGCACGTGTCACGTCACACGTTTTGCCATTTGTTTTTTTAACATGTCACCTGTATCCTGTTACGTAACATGTATAGCGTGTTGCTCATTACGTGTTACGCTTTAATTTTACCATAAGAATTGATATTGCTGCCGGAGTTACACCGGATATTCTGGAAGCCTGGCCTAAAGAATGGGGCTTGAGCTCCGAAAGCTTTTCTTTTATTTCATTTGATAATCCCGAAATATCAGTGTAATTAAAATTTGCAGGAATACGTATTTTTTCCAGGTCTTTAAATTTCTCAATTTTACCGAGTTCCCGTGTCACATATCCGGAATACTTAATATCAACTTCTATCTTTACCTTTTCGTAATACGACAATTCCGAAGTATTACCTTCAATTCCGATTATATCCTCATACAAAATTCCCGGCCTTTTCAATAGTTCTAATAGCGATATTTTTCCGGATAAAGGCGTTTCATTTTTACTTTCCAAAACAGTATCAACTGCGCTTCCGGGCAGAACCATTATTCTGCTTAACCGCGCTTTTTCTTTTTCAACTTTTTCCTGTTTTTGTTTAACCTGTTCAAGCATTTCTTTATCTACAAGCCCGGCTTCATAACCTATATGTCTAAGCCGTTCATCAGCATTGTCTTCCCGAATCATAATTCTATATTCAGCACGCGAAGTAAACATTCTGTATGGTTCTTTTGTACCTTTAGTCACAAGATCATCTATGAGAACTCCTATGTAAGCCTCTGACCTGTCTAAAATAACGGGATTTTTCTTTTTCACCTTACAAGCCACGTTTATGCCGGCCATAAGCCCAAGAGCCGCGGCTTCTTCATAACCTGTAGTACCGTTTATTTGCCCGGCAAGGAAAAGACCACTTACTATTTTGGTTTCCAGCGAAGCTTTTAACTGCAAAGGATCAACAAAACTGTACTCAATCCCATACGCAGGCTTATTAATCTTAACATTCTCTAAACCTTTTATACTATGAAGCATCTCTTCCTGAACATCCAAAGGTAAACTTGTTGATATCCCGTTCGGATAATATTCGTCTGAATCCAGACCTTCTGGTTCAATAAAAATCAAATGAGAGTCTCTCTGCGGAAACCTGATTATTTTATCCTCGATTGACGGACAATATCTTACACCTGTTGATTTAATTTTGCCTGTATAAAGCGGCGAGCGATCTAAGGCTTTACGGATTATCTGATGAGTTTTTTCATTTGTCCGAGTAAGATAACACGGCCTTTGCGAAAGCATTATTTTTTTGGTAGAAAAAGATAACGGAACAATTTGTTCATCACCAAATTGTTCTTCCATAACCGAAAAGTCAATAGTCTTACCAGCCAGCCGTGCAGGCGTGCCGGTTTTAAGAGTTCCTACCCTGAAACCCAACGCTGAAAGATTCTCTGCCAACCCTTTCGAAGCTTTTTCGTCAATACGCCCGCCTGAAGTGTGCTCTAATCCGATATGTATTGTGCCGTTCATAAACGTACCCGGTGTAAGTACCACATTAGACGCTTTAACTTCCCGGCCGCAAGACGTTCGTATCCCATTACAAACACTTCTTTCCACTAAAACTTCTGCAGCTTCAGCTTCAAGAATATCAAGATTTTTTTGCTGTAATACAGCTTTCAGTATATATTCGTTATAAAGTTTCCGGTCAATTTGAGCCCGAGAAGACCTTGCAGCATAACCTTTAGAGGAATTCAGCATACGAAACTGTATCAAACTCGCATCAGCGGCTTTTGCCATTTCTCCGCCTAAAGCGTCTATCTCTTTGACAAGCTGGCCCTTGCCAACTCCGCCTATGGACGGATTACATGAAGTATATCCGATCTTGTCTTTTTGAAAAGTAATAAAAAGAGTATGCACACCCATACGGCTCGCAGAAAGAGCCGCCTCGCATCCGGCGTGTCCCCCGCCTACTACTATACAATCATATTTTTTCATGTTTTATTTCCTATATTAGATGATATGTTTAATTGTCATGATTAGCTTGAAATATGGTACTCTAATAGTAACCCAAACAAAGGAGGCTAATCATGAAAAAAACCAATTACAATTTACAAAATTACGATACATTTATGGGCATTGATGTTGACTCTAAAAGTTATGCTTTTACTGTCGCAGACCATAAAAACATACAAAAATCAAAAAAAATACCCGCAGACTCTCAAATGTTAGTACAATATATTCAAAAACATTTTCCAACTAATCGTGTTTTGTGTGCCTTCGAAGCAGGCGGTACCGGTTTTGAATTATTCGATACTCTTGAATTTAACAATATCTCCTGCTGGGTTGTTTCCCCGAATGCTATCGCAAAACCTGCTAATGCCATGGTTAAAAATAATCGTATTGACTCTAAACTTATTGCCCAGACCATAAAAACTGGTAACGTTAATCCTATTCGGGTGCCCTCTCAAGTTTTCAGGGAACTTCGTCATCTTGTTCGTATTTATGATAACTATTCTCAAATTCAATCTATTTCAAAACAACGAATAAAGGCATTACTTCTTTTTGAGAGTTTACATAAAACCTTCGTTTTTTCAAATACCCGTTGGACCAGACAATTTTTACTTGAACTTAAACAATGTCCATGTTCTGTTGCTGCTAGATCCCGTCTTGACGCATTATTGGATGATCTTACGTATGCTCGACTTCATTTGGCAAAATCTTTACGGGCCATAAAACAGTTTTGTTATCAATGTAATGAAATCAAAGAATACATAAACTACCTTATCTCTATACCGGGCGTTGGAATTCGCACAGCATCCTATATTCTTGCTAAAATAGGAGATCCTTCTTTATTGCGTTCACCACGAGAACTTGGTAGTTTTTTTGGCCTTACTCCTAAAGAAAATTCTACGGGTGATAAAATATACAAAGGTTCCATCTCTCACGCAGGTACTGCCATAGGTCGATCTTTACTTATTGAAGCTGCATGGATAGCTATCCGATATGACAAAGAGCTTCGGCAATTTTATGATCGCATAAAAAGCCGTAACCCAAAGCAATCAGCCGCCAAGAAAGCAATTGTAGCTGTGGCGCGTAAATTAACAGCAAGGATATATGCGGTGTTAAAAAACAAAAAAGAATACGTAGTTATTCATTAATGGATATGGATATTACATTCACAGATACGGGCCTAATTGAGACGACTCGATCCGGGATCAGCAGTTAATATGCGTTTTTAGATAGAGACTCAAAGACCGCCAAGACGAAATATCACTAAGTGAGATTCATGCAAGCAATGAATGCCACGAATAACAGATAGTACTGTGTCTGTATAATATTCCAGCTATACTAACATATGAGAAAGAGCAAAATGTAAAACTTCATTTATACTTTTATCGTGACAATTAACATAACAGATCCCGGAACCCTGTACCCCCTTCGACAAGCTCAGGACAGGCAGGTTCGATACAGGGTTCCGGGACAAAACAAAAGAACGTTATCCAAAAATTTTCATATCGTTATACAACGAGTCAAAACCTATTTATTTTGGTATATTCTGATAAAATTCTCAATACTGCGGTCATATGTTTTCTCAACATCATCAGGGAAATAACAGGCAGGAAGCTGGCCGTTTTTTCTATGGTAATGCAGGCAATCACAACATAACCCTTTTCTAGCACAAGGTTCATAACTACAATTACATATCTTTTTATTTGTCTGTATTTTACATTCCGCCATGTTCTTCTCCTTTTAAATAGGGACAGCTACCATTTTTTAGGCAAATAAAAAATTAGAATGTTACAATCCTTTTCACGCAAAATATTTATACTCCTAAAAAATGGTAGCTGTCCCTATTTAATAACGATCATTGCTGTTGT
>JBDRLO010000010.1:0-5417 GCA_043812935.1 Candidatus Omnitrophota bacterium | reverse complement strand
AAGTTTTGCTATTTTTTTTGCCGAAAGTTTTGGATCTGCCAGTTTCTTTTTAATTTTATCAAATTTTTCCTGGGCTTCTTTTGCAGCTTTGCGGGCGTCTTCTGTGCGTGTATTTACCTCTTGTCGCAAGAGATTCTGCCTGTAAATTGATCCGATATTAAGGTTTCTAAAATGTTTAAGGTCCAGAGAAAGTTTGTTAATAACCGTTTGGAACATGGCTCTGATTTCATCGGTCAAAAGCTCGTTGGATTTTTCTTTTAGTTGAAGGATATTTTTACTTAACGCGTTGATTGGTTCCTGAAGTTCTTTCTTTATTTCCGGCATATTTGGTTCAAATCCCGGTGTTCTGAGCTTTTCTGCCAATTCATCCAACTTTGTTTGTACAGTATTCTTATTTAACTGTGTTTGTTTTACCAAACTGTTAAGTTCTTCTTTCAATGCAGCGTCTTTAACCGCGGTTTTGATCATGCTTTTATAAGTTTCAATTTCTGCCAAAAGTTCGTTACATTGCTTTTCACATTTTTTCCGTTCGCTTTGCATTTTTCCCGCAGGAAAGTGTTTTTTTATCTCCTCTTTTACATTTTTTATCATAACTTCCACTGAGTTAATTTTGTGTTGAAATTCGATATTTATCCATTTTATATTGTCAGGGTCGGTATGTTCATGAAGAAGTTCCGTGATCATTCGATCATAAAGTTTTTTTGCGGCGTCCCGTGAATTTTTGATATTTTTAATAATGCTCGTAATTACAGGAATAGCTTTTTTTTGCGCTTTTTCGACATCAAGATCTCGTGAAATTTCCGCGGTAAGATCTCTTTCAAAATCGTCAAGCATCCGCCTGACAGTTTTTAGATGGGTATCAAATCGAGTTATTCGCTGTTTTTCGTTATCTTGTTCAATTCCAGCTATGTCCTCTTTGTATGAGTTAAACTGTTCAATCTTTTCGTTTATTGTTTTTTTGATTTTTGCTATTTGTTCTTCTAAATCATCTTTGCGTTGTTTTAGTTTCGGCAGTAGTTTTCCGGGGAGTCTATTAATTTTACTGAGCTCTGTGTTTAACTTATCGATATTGCTCTGGAGGTTTTTTAAATAAGGCGTAAGGTTATTATCAAGATTATTGCAGCGTTTTCTAAAACGTTCCAGTTTTGCTTCATTTTTCAGAAGTGTTTCATATTCCTCGGCAGAGTCGGCTAATTTGTGTATTTCAGGATCAGTGCTATTTTTGAAAAAATTCAGGTGTTCAGTCCGGTTTTCTTCAATAAGATTCGAAAGTTCCTGTATTGTCATTCTTGCCAGTTCCGAACGCTGATAAGGAGTAAGTTCTAAACCTTTGCTGAAATAGGTTATTTGTTCAACCCAGGCTATCCGGTGCGCTTGCAGGGCAGAATAACCTTTAGATATCCAGAAAGCTTCTCTTGCTTCATGGAACAGTGTTTCTTCCAGAATTTCTTTCTCCGTGACATTAGCGGTTGCTGCCATTTTTTTTAGAAAAATCGGATTAGCATTTACAACAATTATCAATGTCTTGCCGTCAGAGGCAATAAACTGATGTCCCATTGAAATCTCTCCAAGATAGGTCCTGACGACTTTCGCGGGCATGCCGTGTATTTTTGTTTCAGGAACCTTTTCTGCCTTTTTTTCATACGCTATTATTCGTTCTGGTTTAAAAAAGTGCCTTACTTTTTCGCCCGTATCTTCATCCGTGCCAAGACGTTTCATTGAATACCCTGTTTCCGCGGTTTCGCCTGTGGAAACAACAGGTATTTTCGTTTCAACCTGTTTTGCTGTAACAGCAGTTTCAACTTCTTTAGTTGTATCGCTGATTTGAGCGCGCGCGGATGCGATCATTAAATCTTTGTTTTCGCTTATAAACCGTTGTATCAGCGGGTCGCCTTTTTTGATACCGATTCGCCCCGCCAGTGTAGTTATAGTTGCTTCATCAAGCTCCTCACTTAAGTTTAATTTATCGCCGTAAGTGGCAACAAGATCCTGCAGGTATAGTTCAACTTTTTTCTGGAGTTCTGACATGAGTTGGTTCTGTACTTTGTCAGAAAGTGCGGTTCCTTCAATTATTGCTCTTTCTGCAGCATCTTTGGCAGACTGAAGCGACTGGAAAAATTTTGCTTCTTCAAAGGCTTTCTGAGTGACATTTTTAAATACTTTGATATCAAGCTGTTCTTTTTCACCCTCTTTTGCTTCTATAACTTTAACGCTATACATACATCTGCCGGCTTCTTCACTTTCCAGGTACACGTTTACGCGGCCTGTGTTTTCATCCACAATAACAATAGCTGAGGCAATTACTTTTTCAAGAAACTTATAGTCACTTGACTGTTTTATTTGTTCAATGGTTTCCGGGGTAATTTTCTCACCCCTGGTTTTTTGCTCCTCAATCTTTTTCTGCAGTATCAGAGACGGGAGCATTTCTATTATTTTTTCCACTCCGCGCTTATCAATTTTATAGCCATCCTGGCTGCGGTCATAAAAATAAGTCCCCAGGAGATTTCCGATTATTTCCTGTTTTTCAATAAAAGAAATATTTTCCATGCCAATGCTTGTCAGTATTTTCATGATTTCCGGATGATGTGACGTTACTGCCAGGTATTCGCCTGAATCAACATATTCTTTGTATTCTGAAGCTTTGTTTGTAAGAATCGTAATATAGGGCCTTTTACCGTTTTTTGTGTTGAACCGTGGAAGAAGCACAAGATACGAAATTTTGTCGGATTTGAGTATATCCGTTATGCCTCTTGAATGAAACCCGCCTGTTATAATGGCCGCTGCGGATACATTGTTTTCCTTCATCTTTTTTATAGTGTTTTCTACCATTTTCGTGTTTCTGGCAGTTGCAGCTTCATAAAATGTTATAGCTTCGGGCAACCTTTCAAATATCTGCATGGAATCTGACAAATCTGCGGGCAAAGGCATATTGTATTTATCATATTCCTCTTTAATAAAATCCAGAAATTCCAAAGCTTTGAAATTATCAATATGGTTTTTAAGGTATTTCAGCTGTCCGCTGGTAAGGCGTATTGAATAAAGGTTATGAAGTATGACAGTGTCTTTTAAAAGTTTTGTAAGAGCACGTTCTTCGTTGTTTCTAAAAAGTTTTTCACGTATTTTGCATTCATAGTCATCTATTTCATCCATTAACCCCGCCAAATCAATTGATTCATAGAGTGTCACATATTCGCTGAAATTTTCGAGATGTTTATAATAACTTTTATCAATGTTTTCCGCTTTGGCAAGTATTAAAAGATAGGAGTAAAACTGGCTCTTTGAGATCTTTTCAAGTTTAAAAGCCAAACTTTTTAGCACAAACTCTTCCAACCGGTTTTTGGGGAGTGTTTTTGTTAAGGTATCCAGCAGGACATCACGCTCGGAATTTGTTGCGTCATAATCAATTGCTTTTTCCAGTTTCACGGCTTTCATTAAAGCATTTATGTTTGGATAAGCGTCTAGCTTGATGCCGTATTTTTGTCCTAGTTCTTTTACACAGTCCCATCGTTTTGTGAACCGTTTATTACCGTTTCCATTGAGTACAGAATTATTGTTAAGTATTTTAAGTTCTTCTGAAAATACATGGCTTTCTAATGCGGTAAGGGCTTTTTTAAGCCCTTCGACAAATTTCAAATTCTGATTTTTATATTCAATAAGATTCAGAAACGCGTAATAGTTTTTGACATAAAGATCGCTGTCATCAATACCGTAAAGGGTTATAGGAGTTTCGGAAAGCGCCGCAAAAAATTCTCCGGCAGAAAGTTTACCGCGTCTAAGCATATAGTCAGCTGCAAGCTTTTTTGCTTTTTCATCGGGAAAAGCCGAGATAACACTGGTATCAATATACCCTTCGGAACCCTCCACTCCGACAAACCGGATATCATAATTCACCAGAAGATTTTCAAGAATATCAACAATTGATTCCTGTGCGCCGTAATTATCATGAACGTCTTTTATATTAATGATAAGCTCTTCACTGCTGGTTTTACTAATATCCTTGGTTATAGCAATGTCTCGCGGAATTGAAAACTGATTCAGGTTGATACGGGTATCCGGGGTAACTGGCTGGACAGCTGAAACGCGGCCTTGTCCCTGACTGAACACAGTCTGTTCAAACAAAAAAACCAAAGCCACTATTAAAGCAACCGCCTTAAGAACAGGCCGAATCCCCCTACTGTTACAAGTCTTGTAAGCCAGGATTTCCCGTTCATTTACCGGAGCTGTAAAATGTTTTCTTTTTAATTTTTCAAAATGCATAACGATACCCGACTAAGTTAAATACTTATTAAAACTACTTAAAAATAGAGGAAAATAATATTAATTCCCCACAGCGAATAGAGAAATCTACCACCATAATTAACTAACATATTTAATTGAAACAACATATACCCCTATAATCCCTATATAGAGTATACAATATTAGAGAGACAATAAAAAATGAATAAACTCACTTTTTTATATTTAACAATTGATTGGTCTAACAGGTCTCAATTCCCTGTTTCAGGAAGGAAATTACCCGTAAAATATCCAAATACTCCGAACATATTATTTATAAAAAGCAGCTTTTTTGTGTATTTATCCAGTCAAAGTTGATCTTAGTTAGCGAGTATTATGAGGAATTAAGCATAAAATTTGTCTTTTTTTTGCCCAACTCGGAAAAAGTCTTGACTTTTTCCGAGTATAGTGTAAACTTGTTGCATGATTAAGAGAACAGTCTATTTAAATTTATGGAATGCAATATCTCAGGAAAAACAAATGATTTTTCTGAGCGGGCCACGGCAAGTTGGAAAAACAACTTTGTCTAAGGCGATTGCACAATTTTTCCCAAATAATCTCTATTTTAACTGGGATATTATTTCTGATAAAAAACAATTAATATCAAATCCGTCATTTTTTCAGGATATAAATAGGGTTGATTCTTCTACTCCACTGGTTATACTTGACGAGATTCATAAGTATGAACACTGGAAAAATTATTTAAAAGGAATGTATGACGAATTTAAAGACGAATATCATTTTTTGATTTCAGGCAGCGGCCGTTTGGATACATATAAAAAAGGAGGCGATTCTCTTGCCGGTCGATACTTTATGTTTCGTCTTTTTCCGTTTACAATTGCAGAATTAAGTTCCTCGCATCGAAGTTTTAAAGATTTCATTCAATCCCCTTTGAAGGGCTTTGACATAAATAGTAAAAACGCTACAAAAAAACATTGGGATCAATTGTCCAAAGTTAGTGGTTTTCCTGAACCATTTGTGAACGGGACAATTAGTTTTTTTTAACAAATGGTCAACAAATTACTATCATCAGATTATTCGTGAAGACATAAGGGACATTACTAACGTCAAGAAAATTGATGCCATAGAAATACTGTTTTCTATTTTACCAACAAAAATAGGCAGTCCAATTTCAATTAATA
>JBDRLO010000009.1:0-31610 GCA_043812935.1 Candidatus Omnitrophota bacterium | reverse complement strand
TTGTGTTAGGCTTGCAATTGTAAACTTAAAATGGTAACATTGTTTACAATATGGATAATGTAAATGAAACGATAAGTCTTATTCGGTCTATGCCGGTTAGAGATCTCGTAAGTTTAGGGGATTGTTTCCGGAAAAAATGTGTTGGAAACAAGATCGAGATTTGCGGTATTTTTAACGCGAAAAGCGGCAGATGCAGCGAAGATTGTAAGTTTTGCGCGCAGTCAGCGCATTATTCGTCTGAGATTAGGGAATATCCGCTTAAACCAAAAAATGAGATTGTTAAGGCAGCCCAAATTGCTGAAAAAAACAGCGCAAACAGGTTTGGCATAGTAACAAGCGGACGACGGCTTTTATCGAGCGAAATAATGGTTATTGCAGACGCAGTTGGTGAAATTGTTGAAAAATGTGATATTTTACCTTGCGCTTCGCTGGGAGCTTTAACCCTGAAAGATTTTGAAATTTTGAAACAAGCCGGGCTTTCTCGTTATCACCACAATTTAGAAACTTCCCAACGGTTTTATTCTCAGATTGTAACTACACATACATATGACGAAAGAGTTAACGCGATCATCAATGCAAAAAAGGCCGGATTAGAAGTATGTTCGGGAGGAATTTTTGGTATTGGCGAGTCTTGGCAAGATAGGGTTGATTTAGCTCTTCTTTTAAAAAAATTAGAAGTAAATTCTGTCCCATTAAATTTTTTAGTTCCGATAAAAGGGACGCCCATGGAAAAACTTCAGAATATTTCACAGGAAGAAGCGCTTAGACTAATCGTACTTTTTAGAATTTTGTTGAAGAATAAAACATTAAAGGTTGTTGCAGGCAGGGAAACTATATTCGGAAAGGATCAGCATAGTATATACGAGGCAGGCGCGAATGGTATGATGATAGGCGGGTATTTAACAACGCCGGGGCAATTACTCGAACAGGATCAGTTATTAATTGAACAAATGAGGGTGTTATGGAACAAAGAATAAACAAATTTCTTGCGGACAGAAAAGAAAAAGGGTTACTGAGAAATCTGACCCCTATTAGCAGGTTTTTCGCTGGTAAAATTTATATTGAATCAAAAGAGTATATCAACTTTTCATCCAATGATTATTTAGCTTTGGCAGAACATCCGGAACTGGTTTCAGCCGCGCTGCGGACATTTGACGGACGTGTAGGTATTTCTGGGTCGCGTTTAATGGCCGGTACATCGGAAATGCATGAAGAGCTTGAGGCTAGAACGGCGGAGTTCAAAAAGAAGGAAGCGGCTCTTGTATTTAATTCAGGTTATCAGGCAAATGTTGGTATTATCAGTTCACTTTGTCGTAAAGGTGACTGTATTTTTACTGACAGGCTGAATCATGCGAGTATAACAGATGGAATCCTCCTTTCGGGCGCGAAATATTTCAGGTTCAGGCACAATGATACCGATCATTTAGAAGAACTTTTACGGAAAAAACGAAATGAATATGAAAACGCGCTTATAGTTACAGAAACTGTTTTTAGTATGGACGGAGATATCGCGCCAATAGAAATAATCGCGCGGCTTAAAGATAAATATAACTGTGCTTTTATGGTTGACGAGGCGCATGCCACAGGTATTTTTGGCTCGAACGGGGAGGGAATGGTTTCAGCCAGGAACTTGTCTGATAAAATTGACATAATAATGGGGACTTTCAGCAAAGCATTGGGTAGTTTTGGCGCGTATGCGGCAATGTCGGCAAATATGCGTGACTATATGATAAATATTTGCCGAAGCTTTATATATTCCACATCGTTGCCTTGCGCAATAATAGCGGCAAATCTCAAGGCAATTGATCTGGTGGTTAAAGAAAATCACCGAAGGAATGTTCTTTTGGAAAACAGTATTTTTTTAAGAGAAAAGCTTAAGGATAATGGGTTTAAAACTAAGGGTGAGTCACAGATAGTGCCGGTAATAATAGGCGGAAACGAAGAGGCCTTAATGATAAGTAACCGTTTAAAAGAGAAAGGTTTTTGGGCAGTAGCGGTTAGGCCGCCTACAGTGCCTGCGGGTGAAGCGCGGCTCCGGTTGTCTCTTACGTTTAATCATACAAGGGATATGTTGAAAAGTTTTGTAACGGAATTATGCAGGGCGCGGGAAGTTTGAGGTTTTAGAATGAATAAAGAAATGATCCAGAAAAATTTTTCAAGAAATGCCGCTCATTATAGTGCACATTCAACTGTTCAGAAAAAATGCGCAAAAAAACTTTTTGATATGATTTGCCTCAGAAATTTTGATAATATACTTGAAATCGGATGCGGAACCGGGTTTTATACGAATATGTTAAGAGAGAGGTACCCTGCGGCGCAGATAACGGCGGTTGATATTTCTCCGGAAATGATAAATTTAGCAAAAAAAGAATACGCGTGCCGAAATGTTAAATTTGAAGTTTTAGACGCTGAAAAAGTTTTTCCGGAAAGAAAATTTGATCTGATTACTTCGAATGCGGTTTTTCAGTGGTTTGAAAATATCGGGGTGTCGGTTAAACATTTCGCGAAAATACTGAATCCAGGAGGTTCTTTTTGTTTTTCAATATATGGAAGGGAAACGTTCGCGGAGTTTGAACAGGTTTTGAATTTATATTGGGGAGTGAATAATATATTGAGTTCCAGCAGATTTCTTCCTGAGGAAACAATTTCCAAAGTTATGAAGGAGTCGTTTAAAGAGGTGGTTGTTAAATCCCTGTTTTTAAAAACGCAATTTTGTTCGCTTATGGATTTTCTGCAGGAAATAAAGTTTAGCGGATGCCGCGGGGAAGGTCTGAAAAACCAACATTTTTTAGGAAAAAATATGTTTAAAAATCTGGAAAACTTGTATTTGGATAAGTTCGGCGGGATAACCGCGACACATCATTTGATTTTTTATTCGGCAAAGCAGGATAAATAATATGAAAACTGCATGCAGATCGATTTTTGTTGCGGGAACGGATACTGGTGCCGGGAAAACGCTTGTTACAGGTATGCTGGCAAGAATGTGGGCAGAAAATGGAATAAAGACCGTTACTCAGAAATGGGTTCAAACCGGGTGTAAAACTGAATCCGCGGAAGATATTTATACTCATATGGAATTGATGAAAACGGACAAAGACTTGGATCCTGAAAACAGACGTGTTCCGTACAGGTTTAAGTTTCCGGCGTCGCCGCATCTTGCTGCTCATATTGAAAACAAAACCGTTGAAACGAATCTGATAAAAGAATCTTTTTTTTCATTGCAAAAACAGTTTGAAATGATTTTAATTGAAGGTACCGGCGGAGTTATGGTTCCGCTTAATGAAGACAAATTAATAATTGATGTTGTTAAGGAATTGAATCTTCCGGTTTTAGTTGTCGCGGAAAACCGTCTGGGAGCGATAAATCAGACATTATTAACTATTGAAGTACTTAAAACGCGAAATATTCGAATTGTTGGGACGATATTTAATCAAGTATCAGAAAAAGAAAATGAGATTATTCTGAAAGACAATATGCAAATTGTGGAAAAAATGTCAGGCATAAAAGTTTTGGGAAAACTTGATTATTATAAAGACAAAGACATGCTCTACGAAAAATTTAAACCGATGGGGGAAAAACTGGTTAGCCAGTTTTTCGGTTAGCCGGTTATGCCGGTTGGCCGGTTAGCCGGTTAGCCCGTTAACCGGTTTGCCGGTATACTGATGTAGGGACAGGCCCCAGTGCCTGTCCGTTATACGATTTGTCGATGTCGAGACAATTGTGAGCCTAGGAGGGGGAGCGTGTAACGTGATGCGTGAAACGTGGAACGGTGATTTTTATGAATAGTTTTATAGAAAAAGATTTAAAATATATGTGGCATCCGTATACACAGATGAAAGATTGTGAACAGATGCCGCCGATTTTGGTTGAAAAGGCAGAGGGGATAAAAATATACGATACCAACGGCAATTTTTATTATGACACAATTTCAAGCTGGTGGTGCAATGTGCATGGGCACAATCATCCGGTTATTAAAGACGCGATAAAAAAACAATTGGATCAGTTTGAACATGTGCTTTTTGCGGGTTTTACTCATAAACCTGCGGTTGAATTAGCAGAGAGACTTATTGAAATTACTCCAAAAAACCTTCAGAGAGTGTTTTTCTCGGATAATGGGTCAACCTCGGTTGAAGTTGCTATGAAAATGTCGTTTCAGTATTGGAAAAATGTGAACAAGAAAGGACGGAACTTTTTTATCTCGCTTGATAAAGGGTATCATGGGGATACTATCGGCGCTATGAGTGTTAGCGGAGTGGATTTGTTTAATAAAAAGTTTGAAAAATTATTTTTTAAAACCTTTAAGGCACCCACGCCATATTGTTATCGGTGCCCGGTAGGCGCGAAAAAGAATGAATGTGCTTTGGAATGCCTTTCAAAAATGGAAGATATTTTGAAACGGGAAGCGGATAGAATCTCTGCGATAATAATTGAACCAATATTAATGGGTGCCGGTGGTATGATTATCTATCCCGCGGCATATTTAAAAGGGGTATGGGAACTTTCAAAAAAATATGACGTGCATTTGATCGTGGATGAAGTTGCCACAGGGTTTGGGAGAACCGGAAAAATGTTTGCTTCGGAACATGCGGAAGTCAGTCCGGATTTTATGTGTCTTTCCAAGGGGATAACGTCAGGATATTTGCCGCTTGGAGTTACGCTTATGACGGAACGGATATTCAACTCTTTTTATGATGATTTTGACAAGTTGAAGACGTTTTATCATGGACATACCTATACAGCTAATCCGATATCTTGCGCGGCGGCGGTCGCAGCGGTAGACCTTTTTAAAAAAGAGAATACACTTGAAAATGTCAGAGAAATAGGCATTAAACTTCAGGCATTTCTGAGTACAATGGCTGAACTGGCCATTGTGGGTGACGTAAGAACTATCGGCGCGGTTGGTGTGATGGAACTTGTCAGAAACAAGGACACCAAAGAATATTTTAGTTCCACGAAACGAATAGGACTGGAAGTTTATCGGCTTGGACTCAAGAAAAATTTGCTGTTAAGGCCTTTAGGCGATATTATTTACTTTTTTTTACCTTTATCCATAAGCCAGGTTGAATTGAAAGACATTTTTTGCCGTACTGCTGAAGTTATGCATAAGCTTATTAAATTAATATAGTTACAGTATGACAAGTTGTAGCGTGAGAAGGCTCTCCTGAGAATGCAGATGTGGCAGATAAAATGCATATTATTAGATTGCCCGTCGTCAATACCTATTCCTTGACTTAACAAGCACTTTGTTTTACAATAAATCTAACATTTTATGCTTTTACTGGTGCAACATTTAAACAATTATGAAAATCAATTTATTTAGACAGTTGTTTTTAAAATTTATAGTATTTTTGGTTTTAAGTATCTTTTCAATAAATACTGTCGCACAGGCATGTCCTTGTGCTTCTACTCTGAATGTCCAAACGTTTTTTAAGCCACTTGATCCGGAGAATATAAATCATATACGTGATAAAGGTATCATCAAATATTATTTGTATTGTTTAGCTAAGACTTACAAAAATTTGAACGCTGTTCCGGGTGATATGAAAACTTCTATTGGAAAAGAAAACATTCGCGTAGCACTGACATTTTCCCCTGAAAAGAGATTACAGTTTGCTCATTTATTAAAGGATCAAAAGAATGAGTGTATTATACCTTCCTCAATAGATGGAATAACGTATTATGCTTACGTAACCGCAGGCGCAAAATCTAAAAACCCCGATATTACGGTTTTTACAGAGAGTGCGTTTAAAAATAAAATAAAAGACAATGTCATATCCCATGAAAATGTGACGAAACAGGAAGAAATTATGATTGAACACGAGGAGAAAATAGATACACCTCTTTGTGTTGTTCACGGGATTGAGGGTAAGGCGCGGGATATTCCGTCGGAGCTAAAAGAGTCCTTAATATCATTTTTTACACATTTTGGAGCCGGAGAGGCGTTTTTAAAAAGATGTGAAAAATTTATAGATGAGAGTAGAGTAAAGATTGTACCGTACAGTACTTACCAAAATGTTAGTATTGGGGGGACGAAACAACAGATACAGATAAAAATAGATACAGCGCATGCAAGTGATAATTATATAAATATTCCGGTAGAAAATACAGATACTTATGTGCCGGTTATGAAAATGCTGGTGCGTGAGCTGGCGAAAAAATGTGATAGGCCGTATTTTTTCAATCAAACACTAGCTAACATTTTCGAAGAGTGGCATCAAAAGGTGAATACAGTTAATCTATGCAAAAAATATCCGAAAATGCACGAAGTTGTAAAAAAGATGCAATTCCGCAATTTGGCAAAGCAAAAGGGGGTTCGGCGGTCGTGGCCGGAGATTTACAAGGGCGGTAAATGGATAGAATGTTACGTTGGCGGTATTTCATCAAAAAAATTAGCACTTCTGGATGGGGTAACAATAAAAAAACAGCTAAGCCCGAAAGGGACTCTTGTTTTAGGAAGGAAAGATTTGTTTTCTTTTCAGAACTACGCTGACAGGTTTGTTGAGGTGGATATGAAAAATGGATGGGTTACAAAAGTACGAATTTATAAAAAAGATCCAAGAGAAGGAATTGAAAATACGAATCCTGAAGAAAATTTTGATAAGGAAATTGTTTTCTCACAACTTGTTCATGGAGAAAACGGACAGGAAGAAAAAGTAGTTTGTTCGTGGTACAGCGCGTTGAATAAGAATAAATGCGATAAAATTTTCTCGCAGTATTCCAATCTTATTTTAAAAGCCAGGCTTACAGATAATGCGGCATTGTATTTGTCGAGGATAAAACCGTTTCATTTTTGCCAACGATTAGCTAATCGGGAAATAGAAGCGGAAATCGAGAATGGAGATGTTGTTCTGGTCAGATATGTTGAGCAGAAAGACGGACATATATATAAAACCCGAATCCCCTCGATATCTGGTGTGAGAAAGAAGCTTTTTAAAAAAGAGCAGGAGTTTAAAGACAAATTAAGTGAAGCTTTAACTCAAGAGGGCCTAGAGAAACAACAAAGTGAACTTATGTCCGCGATGCTTGTAAAAATGTATGGTAAGTTTTTTGATATTCTTGAGCACTACAAACTTATTACAGCTAAAACACGCGAAGCGATTGGTGAGCTTGATATTTTAAAAATTGATATTAGCTGTTTGGCGAGTCAGCTAAGACATAATGGCAAGAGATACAAGGAATTGGGATATTCAAAAGAGGTAACAAAACAAGTAGGTTCAACAACAGGAGTGGATCTCGCTGTATTGCCTGTTGGTTTCATAGAGTATTTGGCAACAAAATATCGTTTACGGCACCCGTCTAAGAGGCTTCTTGGGGCTCTTAGGACATATAATCCTGAAGCGTACATCAGGCAATATAGGGAGGCATTAACCCGACAGGGAACTTTTGATGAACAGAAACATTTGAAGTTGTTTAATCCTGAACAGACTAAAGAGTTGAGTGTTCGTCAAAGAAAAATCTTGTGCGATCGCTTCAGAGAGTATAGCAGGATTCTTGATACATTGTCGAAAAACGAACGGAAAGAAGTAACATATACGGATATGCATAAAGTTTCCGGGGAATATGAGATAGTTTGCGGCAAGAGTCCGGGGAATGTAAAAAGCGAGGAGCCTTTTATCTCGTCAGATGCAATTAAGACGGAGATACGAGAAGGGGATACAATTTGTTTTTATCAAAACATGAAGTGTAATTTTACAGTTAAATCCGTAAGGTCATTGATAGACGGCCCCATGATAATTAAAATTAAGCCCGAACAACAAAAAAGCTTCGAAATTTTTTCTAAACAAGGCAGCTTTATACATGTGCCGTGTGACAATATATATTCTGTCCAGAGAAAAGTATTGAGAACTATGATTAATACGCTGGTTGCTACAGAGTTTAAGACAACAGGGATACACGTGGCAGATAGGTTGTTAAGGCTCAAAGTAGAGCGTCCCTGTACTGAAAAATCTAAGAAGACAAAAATAAAATTTTATGACAATGAAATACCTTGGCAAAAGGTTAACGGACAAGACGAAGATAGTTCCGGTTGGGTAGGAGATGAATCACATGAAATGGCCGTTAAATATATTCTCGCGGATGGAAATGTATCACTAGTCCATGCGTCCGTTGGAACCAACGATGAAAGAGTCATAGCTGAAACAATTATGCAATACGCGAAAAAGGGAAAAAAGAAAGTGCTTTTTCTTAATTCCGGGAAATGCCCTGATAAAAAAAGTAAAGTTTTAGAAAAAGTTAAGGATAAAGGTTTTCCTGTGTTCGGCATACAGGATGAATGTGATGGCGAGGCGCGGGGGAGCCTTGTTGTCGCGGATATAGAAGGGTTAGTTAAAAGCGAAACAGAAATTTTTTCAAGTTATAAAAAATTTGATGTTATAATTATGGCACAATCCTCGCTTATAACCTTAACCGAAACTTTTGTGCCTCTTGCGCATCTCAGGGATGAGGGAAAACTTGTTTTGTTTGGCGATTCAAATTATCTGGCCCCTTTTAGTCTTGCTGAACAAATGAGGTTATCTGAACAATGTGAAGGATTGGACTCAAGGCATATATCATCGTTTTTTAGAAGTGTGTTTGATCTTGTTGAAAAAAACGGGATAGCTAATGAGGTTCATTTGTCAACGAGTTGGCAGCTGCTGCCTGAGTTTAGTCTTTTGGTTTCAAGTGTATTTAACAAGGATAAGACATATTCAAGAGGGTGGGATTCCAAAGGCGGGGATAGATATGGTACCGGCTTCAGGGTGGTTGATATCAGCTCCGAAACAGATGAATGCCTTGAGCATGACGACAGTGAAAGCGGGACAAATGTTAAATCCGCGATCGAAACGGTAAAACTTATAAAACATTATCTGAAACAGAGAATTCCGCTTCAAAAAATCATGATTATAACCCTGACAGATGTCCAAAAAGAATTTTTAAAAGCTATTTTGAAAGACGAGTATACAGAAGGCGAAATGCCTTCTGTAATCAATTTAAAAGATTATCGTGGTGAAGAAAATCAGGTTGTAATATTTGATTTTGGAACAATTGAAGGGGTAGATTGCTTGTTAAAAGAGCTCTATGCCGCGTTTGTTCACGCAACGAATGGGATAGGACTTGTTTGCAACGTGAGTATGTTTAGTAAAGAAACAGAAAAAGAGGGACAGGGAAAAAGAGTTTTAAGAAAGATTTTAGGCCATTATATTAAAAAAATGTGGGAATACTATCCTGAACAACTTTCATTGGAAATGATGAATTTTTTACCAAAGCAGGGCCTTATTCGGAGAGTTTATCCCGGTCTTTTGGGTAAATACCAGCCATTGGAGGATATAACGTTTATTTATGATTCCCAACTTAGTAAATACGTGGCGAAATTTTGGGCAATTGATATTGAAGGGGATAACCCAGAAAAGATTGTTTTATACGCGAAAAAAATGGTAAATGACACATTCGAATGGTATCAAACTACGGGAATTCCTGAAATTGATAGGATTTTAAGAGAAACTTTATTGGGAATTTCAGAGCAGCAACGGCTGATTCTTGAATATAATCGGTACAACATAGATGGAATTGGGACAAAAAACTGTGTTGCTTTAGCAAGACATCTTAATCAGAATGGAATAGCTAAATTTCACGAAATCGCTCACGCCGCAATAGATAAACAGTTACAGGAAAGTTCTGGCGAAAAATCAGTTTTGCTTGATTACATTATTGATGAGCTTGTATATCAAGGGAAAACAGGGAAAGAAGCGCTTGATATCTATCTTGAAAAAAAGTGTAAACAGCATAATGTGAGTTACGAGCTCAAAGAACCTTGGAAAAAGGGGTGGAAGGTTCATTACGCGCTGAAATTGTTTCAAGAACAAAAATGGCCCGATCAAAATAAAATTCTGACTTATCTTGAGAAATTTTATACAGGAGTTTTAACTGATGGAGACAGAAGGTTTAATCCGATTATGATTCATTTTCCACAGAAAGGGTATGAAAACGATTATTATACTAAAAACATTCGTAATTTTCTGGAAAGCCGGATGAATGTGAATGAAGATGATTCAGTAAACGCTGTTATTTTTCAAAATTTGAAATGCAATGAACAGGTCAATATTCCAGAAATTGTCCGTATGATACAGGAGAAATTTTTTGAGCGGAAAGCCAAAACGCAAACAATAAGAACTACGCTTGAAAGAGCCATACGAAAAGCTATTACTTATGGTAACGGAAATAAAAAGAATAACATTCTTGTTATAAGATGGTATTATACAGCCGATGGAATACAATTTGACGTTATTTATCCGGGTCGGAATCAACTTGGGCTATCAAGTGTCTATAACATTTCTTCTATTCGGGATAGCAGTCAATGGCTTGTCGGCCAAAGTATACATTTGTTTTTGCCGTGGGAGGACAACCCGGAAGAATTTGAGATGAATAAGGGAACTGAAGATGAACAAACAAGTAAAAGGATAAACTCTATTGTGGATGCCGCAAAAGGGACGATAAAATCTCTAAAAAACGTTTTGTTTAATCTTACTATAAATTGCGGGGATGACCGGATATTGGTCGCGTTAGATACCAATCTTGGCCAGACAGGAACAGATCGATTTATCAAAGAAGTTATAGAAGCGATCGGTTGTCTCAATGATCCGACAGGCAAGATAATCATTATCACGGGTGAAGGGAAAAGACTGGCAAAAAGGGTTTCGGATTATATTGCATATGGTGAGAAAGGTGTGAAGATAAAAGAACAGAATGTTGTTATGGTAACAAAGCCTTCCAACAACGAGAATTGTAAAGATTTTCAAGATGCGATAATCACATTTGTTGATGACAGCAAAATAAATTTTATGGAATATTATCCACTCCCAGAAGTGGTACTATTTACTGTCGCAAAGGCGCTGCATTACAAAAGTCCTGAAACATATACTAAGCGGCAGTTAGTAGCATTATATAAAACATTTAATAGTGAAATTAAAGCTGAATATGCGATTATATCCATATGTATAAATCAAAAAAGGGTTACGATAATATTGGAACCGACTGTTCCGTTTGATTATGATAAAGATCTGGTAGATCTATATAAGAAGATAGAGACTTTCCTATAAATGCTGTAATGTTATGGCTTGTTTGGAGTTCACCGACAAGCTGTTTTTTTTATCTTCTTCCTCTCTTGTTTTTTTACCGTAAATTTAACCACGAAAAGGTGTTTTGGAAAATCTTTAATCTTTGCAAATATCCTTTTTTGCTGTAAAATAACTGGTATTATGTATCAATCAAATGGAGGTAGTAAATGAGTGCCGGATCCGATAAAAGTGATAGCGGGTTTACTGATCTTGTTTTTCACAAACATATAAGTAAAAATAGTGATGAGGTTGAGGCTATAGGAGATCTGGATGAGTTAACTTGTTATTTAGGATTAGTAAAATGTAAGATGCGGTTACGCAGGGATAAAGCCATTCTTGAGCGAATTCAGCACGCGGTTTTGGAAATAGCTACAGAAATAGCGATTGGTGAAGACAAAAAAAGAAAAATGGGCCTATTGCTGAAAAAGCAAGACGTTGATTGGATAAAGTCTGTTATCGGCCAGCTTGAGCGTACGGTTAAACAGAAATCTTGTTTTTATATGCCAGGGAAAAAGGAACTTTCCGCGTATTTAGATATTGCCAGAACAGTTGCGAGAAGAGCCGAAAGAAGCGCCGTAGGCGTGTTTATGAAACATAAGATTAAAAATCATAATATTTTGTCATATTTGGATTGTGTTTCTGATATACTGTTTATTATGGCAAGGAAGAGTGAACAGATGCGAGCGTCAAAGACAAAATCTAAAACCGTGTCAAAATTGAAACGGCAATATTGAAAACTGTGAAGAAACAATAATTATAGAAAGACAGGAATATGGGAAAAACATATGACTTTTTAATAATCGGCAGTGGCCCGGCTGGGCATGCCGCGGCAATAAAGGCCGCAAAGTTAGGACTTAAAACCGCTGTTGTTGAAAAAAACAGCGAAATGTTAGGTGGTGTATGTCTGAATGAGGGCTGCATTCCCGCAAAATCACTTTATCATAGCGCGAAAGTTGTTAATACTATAAAAAACAGCTCTACTGAGTTTGGTTTTGATGTTAACTGCGGTGCGGTTGATTTAGAAATTCTGGTAAAAAAAAGCCGTAAAGACGCGGATACTTTGAAGAAAGGATTAGAGTTTCTTTTTCGGAAAAATAAAATAGATCTGTTTTTTGGCCATGCAAAATTTATAAATAAAGATACTGTCAGTATTGAGGAAAAAGACGGGAATTTAATGCAATTGGCGGCAAAGAAGTTTTTAATAGCAACAGGATCTTTTCCCCGAGGATTAAAAGAATGTGTTTTTGATGAAAAGTATATTATTACCAGTTCAAAAGGGATAAGGTTAACGGAAACGCCTAAAACCGTTTTGATCGTGGGATGCGGTGCTATTGGTACGGAATTTGGGTCTTTTTTTAATTTGATAGGTTCGGATGTAATAATGGTTGAAGCGGAGAACCGTATTCTTCCGGGAGAAGATAAAGATGTTTCCCGGCGTATGCAATTAATCTTATCAAAAAAAGGCGTTAACTTTCATACTTCAAGTTTGATTAAAACAATTAAAATATTAAACCATCAGGTTGAAGTTATTATTGCCAGCGAAACAAATGAAGAAAAAATCGAGTGTGATATGGTTTTAGTATCGGTTGGCAGGAAACCCGCAACATTTGGTTTAGATTTGGCAAAAGCCGGGGTTGAGGTAGACAGTGACGGTTATATTCCTGTTAAAAGCGCGTCAATGCAGACAAATGTTGATAATATATATGCCGCGGGAGATGTTTTAAGGGCGCCGATGCTTGCGCATACGGCATCAGCAGAAGGTGAAATAGCGGCAGAGGCAGCTGCCGGTCTAAATACGGAGACGATTGATTATAGCGCGGTGCCAAATATTGTATATTCTGAAATACAAAGCGCGAGTGTGGGGTTTACAGAAGAAGCGGCAAAAGAGAAAAATTTGGATATTATTGTTAGTAAATATTTTTTTAAATCCAATGGCATTGCTGTTATTAATTCGGAAACAGAAGGATTTATTAAAATAGTTGCTGATAAGAATAACCGTTTGTTATTAGGTGCCCATATTGTAGGGTATAGGGCTGCGGAGCTTATACACGAATTCGTTATGGCGAAAAAGGCCGGGATAACAGTTGATGATATCGGCAAAACCGTGCACGCGCATCCGACGTTTTCGGAAACAGTTCAAGATGCGTGTAAGTCGGTTTTTGGCAAAGCGATATATGGGTAAGACGTGGCACGAAACACGCACAGTAACATAATGGACAGGCACAGGGGCCTGTCCCTACATCAAAATCCGGAATTGCCGGATAAACAAAATTTGATTTTTTCGAATTTTGATCCTAAAAAAGTCGCGAAGCGGCTGCGTCGAAGAACTGTCTAACCGGGTAGCCGGCTAGCTATTAAAGGGAGTTGGTATGGAAATTGTCGTAGTGTTTTTACTTTTGATATTAATTGCGTTAGTTGTTTTAGCGATACTAAAAATAACCGGCAGTACTGCTAAAAAGGAAACAATCGAATCAGTTTTAAATGCAAAGTTTATAGATTTTTCAGATAGGATTCGCCAAACTATGGACAAAACCCGTGAAGAAGTTGAAAAGTCAAAGGACTTTCTTTCGAAAAACGCGTTAAAAACACTGGAACACATAACAGGGATGAATGAAGTTGTTGGTAGTTTAGTTAAACAGCAGGAAAAAGCACAGGAATTAGGAAAATCGCTCGAATATTTATTACAGGCGCCGAAACTTCGCGGTAATTATGGAGAAACAGTGCTTGAAGAAATGCTTGACCGTATATTGCCGAAGGGGATATGGGAAAAACAGTACGCGATTGCCGACGGTGAAAGAGTAGACGCAGTTGTAAAATATAAGGATGTGATAATTCCTATTGATTCAAAGTTCCCAAAAGAAGATTATCAAAAATATCTTGCAGCGGATAATGAATCGGACAAAAAAATTTATTGGATAAATTATGAAAAAGCTCTCAAAGTTCAGATTAATTCCATTAGGCAAAAATATGTGAAACCTGAAAAGGGTACAAGTGAATTTGCTTTACTTTTTATTCCATCAGAATCTATGTATTATGAAACCATAGCTGAAAAAAATCATTTGGGAGATCCTTGCCAGATATATGAATATGCAACTGAACGAAAAGTTATGCCGGTTAGTCCTAATACTTTTTACGCTTTTTTACAAATTGTGATGCTTGGCATACGGAATATTGAAATTGCCCGTGATGCTAAAAAACTTCAGGAATCTCTGTCAAAAGTCGAACGGGACTTTAATTTTTTCTATAGTAAATTTGAACTTATCGGGAAAAACCTTGAAAAAGCATCAGATGCGTATAAAACCGGGGATGGGCATATAAAACGTTTTAAGCGGACGCTTGATTCAACTTTGCAATTTGATGAGACTTTAAAAGTTGAGTCAAAACAGGAGTTAATTGAAACATAAGTCCGAAACGCGGTTGTAACTCGCGTAATATCATTTGTAGAGGAATTGTTTTTCGACAGGAAAATAATTATGCGTAAAGAAGCAATGCTATGGGAAAAATGTGAGGGAGATACAGTTCATTGTTATCTTTGCGCACATCATTGCAGAATTCCTGAAAACGGGTTTGGGTTTTGCTCTGTCCGGCAAAACATAAAAGGCTGCCTTTATACTTATGCTTATGGCAGGGCAATTGCAAATCATGTGGATCCGATTGAAAAAAAACCTTTTTACCATTTTCTTCCCGGAAGTTACGCGTATTCCATTGCAGCCGCCGGATGTAATTTTCGGTGTTCTTTTTGTCAAAACTGGTCAATTTCTCAATTGTCAGTTACGGATGAAAAAATAGAAGGATATGAGCTTTTGCCTGAAACAATAGTGAAAGAGGCGTTGGATAAGTCCTGTCAAAGTATCTCTTACACGTATACGGAACCCACAATATTTTTTGAATATGCTTATGATGTGTGCAGAATTGCGAAAGATAAAGGATTGTTTAATACGTTTGTAACAAACGGATTTATGACCAAAGAAACTGTTGACTGCGGCGCAGGGGTTATTGACGCGGCTAATATTGATTTAAAGTTTTTTCGGGACAGCGCATATAAAAAGATATGTAAAGGCCGTTTGCAGCCGGTATTGGATTCGATACAATACATGAAAGATAAAGGCATTTGGATTGAGATTACTACATTGGTTGTTCCCGGGGTGAATGATTCTGATGAAGAGGTGAAAGACATTGCTGAATTTATTGTGAAAGTAGATAAAAGCATTCCCTGGCATATAAGCCGTTTTCATCCTGATTATAAGGATATGGAATTACCGCTTACGCCGGTAGATACGCTTAACAAGGCGTTTGAAATTGGAAAATCCGCGGGTTTGGAATATGTTTATCTTGGGAATGTGACTGCTGAAACAGGAACATTGTGCCCGGGGTGCGGAAAGCTTTTAGTCGAAAGAACAGGGGTTTCCGCGGCCTGTCAGCCGGATTTTTTAAAAAACGGCAAATGCGGCAAATGCGGCAGAACTATCAGCGGTATATGGAATTAAATTGCCAACAAAACTGGAGCGGAATGAAAAAAATACTAATTATTTTGACGTGTATTGTCCTCATCGCGGTAGGAGTTGTATATTATTTTAGGCATGATATTGTTCACTATTCTTTGGAATCAATAATTAAAAACAATCTGCCGCCTTATGTTGCGATTGATTCCATTGAAATTGATTTTAAAAATGGTATTTTTACGATTAATGGCCTGCGTATTAAAAACCCCCATGGTTACGCGAAAAAACTTCTGGTAGAACTTAAAACGGTGAAATGCCGGTATCGGCAGAGAACCGGAAACTTGCTTGATGGTGTGGAAATTATGGAAATTGCCGCAGAACGGCCAATAATAAATATTGAACGCGCGCCAAAAGGAGTTGTTAATGTTACACAAATGAATACGGTTATTGATCCGCCCAAACCTGTGAAAATAGTTCAATCTGTGCCAAGGCTTAAAGAAAAAATTTTAGGGTTATTGCCTCGTTTTAAAGGAAATATTTCGGATGTTGTAAAATTGCCGAAAAATATTAATATTTCAAAAGGTGAAATAGTATTTTTGGACAGAATTAATCCTGACCTTTTTACCAAAATAACGTGTGAGAATATTAATGCGGTTCTTAGAGTCGATTTGACTAAAGATTATTCAAATGTTTTGTTCCTGGCAAGTCAGGGTAGCGGCCTTGTGAATGGCGACCTTACTCAAGAGATAAGCTGGGATATCTCGCTTGATCCGACAGGTGAAAGAATAAAAATGTCAAACACATATGAAATCAGAAACATTGATATGACACTGTTTGAATCTTACTATGAGAAATTTTCACCCATAGTAATTGACAGAGCAAGATGTTCGGGAACGAGTGTTATGAATTTTGACGGGGAAGACATCGGTTCAACCAATACACTTAAAATCGCGGGTTTAAAATTTCATGAAAAGAGCGCGGCCTCAGCATTCAATTATTGGCAAGTTACAATTCCTGATTTAATAAAATATTTGCAGGGTTCATCCGGAGAGATAATTTTTGATTTTAAGATAAAGGGGAATATTAATAATCCAAAATTTTATCCGGGCCCATATTTGAAAAAAGCTATGCAAGCGCTTGTTGTGAACAAAGTTTCTGATGCAATAAGCAGTTTTACGGACGAAAACATGGGAGATAATAGTGACGTAGGAAAAGTAATAAACACAATAAAAGGACTTTTAAATAAATAACAGCCAACCGGTTAACGAGTAAACCGGCTAATCAAAAAGGGAGGGAGATATGGTTCTGATTGTAAAGTTGATTTCGATTGTGGTTATTTTTTATGGATGCCTTGTTTTTTTGCGTCCGGATGTTTTAAAAAAAGTATTGAAATATGCAATGCAGGAAAATAAAGTATATCCAATGTTGGGGATTAAGCTGGTAACGGGTATTGTCATGATGTTTGCGGCAAAGTATTGCAGCATTCCGTGGATGATTTTGTTTTTTGGGGCGCTTTCTGTTTTTGGAGGCGCAATGGGTTTTGTCCTTAAAAAAGCTTTTGTTGTTAAAGTGTTAACCTGGGGTGAAAACTATATCCAAAAGAAAACGTATTTTGCAGGCATATGCATATTAGTTGTGGGGGTATTGTTAGCGCTTGCCGCGTGATATTATAATTAGTTTTAACGAAGGATGGTAAGTATGCGTCATTTTGTACGTTTAAAATTTTGTTTCTTTTTTACGGTTGCGGTACTGATTTTGTTTGCCGGGGGTTCTACGGCAGCTTCTTTAGAATTGATGAGTAATGATTTTAAAAATAATGGAGAGGTTCCGTTAAAGTATACGGGTTTTGGAGAAGATATTTCACCTGAGTTGTGTTGGGCCGATGTTCCTGATGGCACGCAAAGTTTCGTTATTATTCTTGACGATCCGGATGCTCCGGTTGGGAATTGGGTTCATTGGGTAATATACAATATTCCGTCCGCATCAAGAATATTAAAACGGGGGATTGCCAAAAATGGTACTCTTTCTGATGGGACATGCCAGGGAGTTAACAGTTTTGGCCAAATTGGATATAATGGGCCGTATCCGCCGCAAGGCCCTGCGCATCGGTATATTTTTACGTTGTATGCTTTGGATGTTCTGCCCAATATGAAAGAAGCCGCTGATAAAGCAAAAGTTTTAAAGAATATTACGCCGCATATTTTAGCTCAAGCAAAACTTATGGGATGGTGCAAACAGTGAAAGAAGCGTCCTTAATGAAATTGTACGGTAAAAATCCGGTAATCGAACGTATAAAAACCGCGCCGCAAACAGTAAAAAAAATTTACTTGCAAAAAGGAACAGATCTTTCGTCAATAGTCAAAATCATAAAAACAGCTGGGCTTGATTTTGTCTCTGTTGATAAAAACTGGTTTAAAAACAAGTGCGGGACAATGCATACTCAGGGTGTAATGGCGGAGATTAAAAGTTTTGAGTATGCGCAATATTCGTCAGTATTAGATGAATGCCTGAAAAAGAAAATAATTCCGGTATTTTTAGATGGCATAACTGATCCTCAAAATTTAGGTGCTATTATCAGAAGCCTTGCCTGTTTAGGCGGTTTTTCAATTGTTTTGCCGCAGTATGATTCCGCGCAAGTCAATGAAACTGTTTTAAGAGTAGCTTCAGGCGGAGAAAACTATGTTAGTATTGCTAAAATTCCGAATATTGCAAAAGTTTTACGCGAAATTAAGGAAAGAAAGAAAATTAAAATTATAGGCGCGGAAGCCGGCAGTGCTAAGCTGATTACGAATATGAAGATTACACTTCCTTGTGTAATTGTTATAGGGTCGGAAGGAAAGGGTATTCGTCCCGGTGTTAAAAAATATTTGGATACAAGCGTATCACTGCCTATGCGCGGTGCGGCATTGTCATATAACGCTGCTGTTGCCACATCGCTTTTTTGTTATGAAGTCGCGTTTCACGCGGCACGTAACATGTAGCACGTTTTTGGCGTACATTTTGATAAAGGAGTGTAATGAATTTT
Organism: Candidatus Omnitrophota bacterium; assembly: GCA_043812935.1. GTDB lineage: Bacteria > Omnitrophota > Gorgyraeia > Tantalellales > Tantalellaceae > JBDRNE01. The sequence goes on along the minus strand of JBDRLO010000009.1, from coordinate 13,050 downwards.
AAAAAAATACTGGATTTTATAGCTGAAGCGGGGAAGCTTAAACAGGTGAAACGAAGCGGATGGTGGATGGTAGGGGTACCAAATGAAGAAAGTGTTGCTGAACATAGTTTTCGGGCTGCTGTTATAGGTTATGTCTTAGTAAAAATGGAGAAAGCTGATGTTTCCAAAGTTCTAGCTATGACACTTTTTAATGATTTACATGAAGCCCGGATTAACGATTTGCATAAAGTTGCGCATAGATATTTGGATGTGCGTCCTGCGGAAAAAAGGGCTTTTGAAGATCAAATATCAGGTTTGGATAAGGCCATGAAAAAGGAATTGCAAAATATCCGAAAAGAACACGATACTCAAAAAACAATAGAAAGCATAATTGCGAGAGACGCGGACATATTAGAATGTTTAATACAGGCGAAAGAATATGTTGATTTAGGTTATAATAACGCGAAAAAGTTTTTCAAAGAAGCGCCCAAACATTTAAAAACCAAAAGCGCAAAAAAATTGTGGCAAAATGCCAAATTATGGGATAGTAACAGTTGGTGGGAAAAGTTAGGCGTGTTTGAACGATAGGCGCTGAACCAGTTTGCCAGTTTGACGGTTAACCAGTTAACCTGTTTGGTAGGGGCAGGCCCCTGTGCCTGTCCGTTAATGCGAGGGTAACCTGTAACGTGCAAAGTGATAGGTAAAAAAGGAAAATTATGATAGAAAAAGCAACTAAAGCGAAACTGAGAAGAATAAGGGAATTGCTTAGAGATAGAGCTGTTCGTGATGTTGATGGAAAGTGTGTTGTTGAAGGTCTAAAAATTATTGATGATTTGTTAGAGAAAAAACATATTTTTGATTGCATTATACTTTCACATGGGTTCGTGGAAAACAAACTTAACAAAACGTTTCTTTTGAAACTTATGAAAAGCGGAATTAGTCTATTTGAATCTGAAAATAAGAATTTTGAAAAAATATCGTCACTATGCAATTCGCAAGGAGTTTTAGCTGTTGTGAATAAAAATAGCAGATCAAATTGCGCACAGCCATTCAAAAAAAATGCGTTAGTAGTTTTTTGCGACGGGATCCAGGATCCTGGAAATCTTGGAGCGATTATTCGGAGCGCGGCGGCGTTTAATGCTGAAGAAGTTGTTCTTACTTCAAAAACCGTGGATATTTATAACCCTAAAGTCATAAGAGCTTCCAGCGGCGCGGTTTTTGATATTACAGTTAATGCTGGAGGATATAAAAAACTTGATGCATTAAAAAAAGACGGATACAGCGTTTTTGTAAGTTGTACAGATAAAACAAACGCTGTTGAAATATCTAAAATAGCTAAATCAGGTGGTTCTTTTGTTTTAGTTTTTGGAAGTGAAGGCACCGGCGTTTCAAAAGGAATTGAGCAGAGAGCAGATTGTTTGTTTACGATTGGTATGACTGAAACGGTAGAATCTCTGAATGTTGCTGCGGCAGTTGCGATATCATTATATGAATTCAGGCGGTTGCACATATAATCCGGATTTATTAAAGAGGCATAAATATATGGAAAAATTGTGTTTAGTGTATATTACAGCTTCAAATCGTCAAGAGGCGGAAAACATCGGGGAAAAGATAGTTTCCTCAAAACTTGCCGCGTGTGCAAATATTTCAGACAGTCTAAGTTCATTTTATTGCTGGGACGGTCAAATGCAAAATGACACGGAAGCAGTTCTTGTTTTAAAAACTAAAGAATCTTTATTGGAAAAGGTAAGGGCTGCGGTTAAAGAGCTTCATAGTTATGAATGTCCATGTTTTTTAGCGATTCCAGTGATCTATGCTGATAAACAATATGCGGAATGGATGCTTCGAAATATGACGAATGATGGATGTGATTAGTGGAGGAATTAGTTACAATTAAGCCCATAAATACTTAGCATATTCCACGCGAAGAAGAATAAAGAACTTGTTTTGGGTCTCTCTGGAAGGGGAGATTTAAACGTGTAATACGTTACATGTAACATGTAACGCAAAAGAGGAGAGGTATGAAATCATATCGGGAAGAACTTTGGTTTAATACTCCGCATCGGCGGGATTATATTAACATTACGCTAAAAGTGCAAGACATCATAAAAAAAAGCGGAATAAAGGAAGGGTTGTGTCTTGTAAACGCAATGCATATAACTGCCAGTGTTTTCATTAATGATGATGAATCCGGTCTTATTTCTGATTATGATGAATGGTTGGAAAAACTTGCTCCGCATGAACCTGTTTCGAATTATCGGCATAATGTTGGCGAGGACAACGCGGACGCGCACATGAAAAGGCAGATCATGGGAAGAGAAGTGGTTGTTGCGATTACTTCCGGAGAGCTTGATTTAGGGCCGTGGGAACAGATTTTTTACGGAGAGTTTGACGGGAGACGGAGCAAAAGAGCTCTTGTAAAGCTAATTGGGCAATAAAAGCAGAGTAATAAGCTATCGCATCAATTATAGGATGAGAGTTGAATTCTTTTTGTTTTTTGAATTTTTTCATTTTTTTGTGAATTTTTGCGTCTTATAACCTAAAACCGTCTTTTTTGGCTTTTTCCCCTCTGTATGGTATACTATATTTATCAGTTAACAACGGAGGGAAATCATGGGACGCGAAAAAAATTTTAACAGCAAAGCGCTTAACAAACAGATACAAGATAAATGTAAAAGCATTGGAATTGATTTGGATTTTGTTGACATTAAAATTGAAGATGAGTCACGGGTTGTGCTAAATGGAGAAATAAGCTCGCTTAAAGAAAAAGAACTCTTATGTCAAATACTTATGGATGAATTAGAAGTTGATGATATTGTTGACAATCTGTTAATTATCGATGAAACCGAGGATGAATCTTGTTATGACGAACCGGATGAATGGCTTGATGATGATAACGAATGCGCGGGGACAGAAGATGTTTTCAGATCTGTGGAGGACGGGGTACCCTATATCCCTCCAACCAGTCAAGTATACTATCGAGAACCTTCACGATTAATAAGATGGAAAAAATCGAAAAAGAAAGCCTTTTGAATAATTCAGATAAAAAAAAAGAAACGAAATGGTATTTTAATCCAGGGGTTATTTGTTTAGCGATATTAGCAGGCGGACCTTTAGCCCTTCCTCTCGTGTGGTTCCGACCGAAAACAAGTATTTTGTTAAAAGTGGTATTGTCTTTGATTGTTATAGTTTTTACTGTGCTTATAACCGCGCAAACAATTGATATTTATAAAAATATAATCATCAGGTGTGAACAATTGTCACAGATTGCCGGTTCAGCGCAAAAGTGAAAAAGGGGGGGGGACTGATGTTTGGTTTAGGTTTGCCGGAAATATTGTTGATTTTTGGGGTTGCGCTTTTAATTTTTGGAGCTGCAAAACTTCCTGAGATTGGCAGATCTTTGGGAAGGGCTTTAAGTGAATTTAAAAAAGGTACACAGGAATTTTCCGGCGAAAAAGATAAAAAAGGTTAATTGAGACGTATGTGTTCATTCTGCGCCGAAGAAACAAAGCGTTTGGAGTTTATTGCGCATCTTGAAGAAATACGCAGACGTATTTTGTTCGTGATATGCATAGTAATCTGCTTTACGATCATTTCATTCTGGCAAATAGATCGAATAATGATGTTTGTCACTACTCCCATTAAGAAGTATGTTCCAGAACTGATTTTTATAAGCCCGACAGAGGCTTTTTCGTCATATATAAAACTTGCGCTCCTTTCAGGCGTTGTTTTTACTTTTCCGTTTATGCTGTATCAATTAGGTGCTTTTGTTCTTCCTGCCTTTAAAATAAAAGCTCGGAGACGTTTGCTTTTGTGGCTTTTCTCAGGAGCGGTTCTTTTTTATGCGGGCCTAATGTTTTCATATTTTATCGCGATACCGGCGGCATTGGATTTTCTTTTGACCTTTAAGAGTGAATTTGTAACTGCTCGAATTACATTAGGGAAGTATGTTTCATTTTTTAGCGCGTTAATTTTTGTGGGAGGATTTATTTTTGAAATTCCGGTAATTGCCGCATTTCTTACTGATGCGGGAATTGTTAACGCGCATATGCTGAAAGCTAAAAGAAAATATGCGGTATTACTAATTGCGGTTTTAGCTGCAGTTATTACACCGACACAGGATATTTTCAATATGCTTTTGTTTGCTGTCCCCATGGTAGTGCTTTACGAAATAAGTATTTTTATTTCAGGTATAATTGAAAAATCAAAACTTTCCAAAAATGTTTTTAACACAAACATGTCCGATAACACCATAAATAGTTGAAGCATAGAAAAAACGTTCTTTCTCAAAAGTTGCTTTCGAATATTTTACATACTATACTTAGGGTGAGGTAAAGTTAGATATTCGGAGGCATCATTCATGCGAAAAAAAACTTTTTTAAGATTTTTTGCTCTTACATTTTTAGCGTGTGTGTTTTCCATAACAAGAGCAGAGATTGAATCAGATGCGTTTTTTACCGATCTTACCGGCATTGCTTCTTGGTATTCTGAATTTTCTCCCGGAATTAAAAAGACAACAGCAAATATGGAGATTTTTGACCAGGATAAAATGACTTGTGCAATCTGGGGTATTCCATTTAATTCACGGGTTGAAGTGACCAACATTGCTACTGGTAAAAAAGTTTTGGTTCGAGTAAATGATCGCGGACCGGCTAAACGATTATGTCGTAAAGGCAGGATAATTGATCTTACCATGGGTGCTTTCAAAAAAATTGAACCATTGAGTTCTGGTTTGGTAAAAGTGCGGGTTAGAATTCTCAAAACCTAAGAACATAAAATCAAAAAAAAAATTGTTTTTTGAAACGTTAGCGACTATACTATGCTAATAGTCTTTCATAAAATTTCTATATATAATATTAAATATTGGAGAGTTGATGCAGCATAAATGTATAATCGTGTCTAAAGTGGTGGCTGTGGTGTGTGCGTTATGTTTTTTGGCATCATGCGTTTCGACTCATGTAAATCAAAATCTTGTTGGCGGGAGTTTAGGCGAAAATAGTCCGGAATATGTTATGCGTCAGGGTTTATATCATTCGGTTGCGCCGGGAGAAACTTTATGGCGCATTTCCAAAATGTATGATGTTGATATTGATGCCATACGGGAAATAAATGGAATAAATGATGTGCGGGATTTGGATATTGGCAAAAAATTGTACATTCCTTCCGCCGCAAAGAGAAAAAATGTCATAACATTGTATCCGAACAAAAAATGGAAATACATTGTTATTCATCATAGCGCTACGGATAAAGGAAACTCCAGCCGGTTTAATAATGCTCATTTGAAACGCGGATGGAATGGTGTTGGATACCATTTTATTATTGATAATGGCACATGTGGAAAAGATGACGGCCAAATAGAAATGTCCCCGAGATGGATTAAACAAACCGAAGGCGCGCATTGCAAAGCCGGGTCAATGAATAAAAAAGCCATTGGTATCTGTCTTGTGGGAAATTTTTCAGAAGATGATGTATCCGTAAAACAAATGAATTCGTTAGCGTATCTTACAAACCAACTTCGAAACTACTATAATATTCCGACTAAAAATATTGTCGGGCATGGACAGGTTCCCGGTGCGCAAACGGAATGTCCGGGTACACGTTTTCCGTGGCAGGATTTTTGGAAACGTATTAAATAATGGTTAACGGGGTGTGTTTGTTTTTGCCAAATCGTTTTAGGCTATTTAGTTGCGGTGGATTAAAATTCAATTGTATTATTTATCCGTTATATTGTGGTCATAAGTTATGAGATAGTTTGTCATTCGCTGCTTGTGGTGAACGGGCAAAATTTTTTTCGCTCCAAATTCCGGAAAAATACATATAAAATAGGAAAAATTATGCAAAAGGGACGTCCGCAAAAAAAGAAAATAATTCACGAACAGCCACGAATTGATCATTTTAGTCCTAAAGGAAGACCAGAATTTCCTGATGAAATTGAGCTGTCTATTGAAGAATATGAATCCGTACGGTTGTCGGATTTTATGCGGTTGCAGCAAAAACAGGCCGCTGAAATGATGGGAATATCACAGCAATCGTTTAGCCGGATTATTCGCGCAGCGCGTAGTAAAATTGCCGATGCAATTGTTAATGCGAAGGTAATACACATTAAAGGCGGAAATTTTGTTAATAAAAGGTGTTTGGACGTTGCAAATAAACTTAAGCGCCGAAAAACTACTAATTAGCGAGGCTGGTTAAGCGCTAAAATAGCCTGATACAGCCTTTTTGTTATAATCCGTACTTAGTAAGAGACACACAAAAAAACGCGATATATGTTAGGGTGTAAAAAAGTTTCTTATTTTTATTGCTTCATCCTTTTATATATGGTATATTTTATATAGATTTATGTGTGTTAACAATGCTAATAGGGAGCATTTTTTTTAGTAGAGTTATTAAAGAGTTTTAAAAAGTATTTCGCATCTGTAAAATAATGAAAAACCCGTGGAAAATCTGATGAGTAGACATTTTTTTAATAATGCTAATAAGAATAATCATGCCAAAGCCGTTGGTGAGCAGTCTGCAAACGGGTTAGATGCGGCATCACTTGGTTTCATTGAAGTTCAAACAAATCATAAAAAACGAATATGTCTAAAAGCCGTTGCGGTATTTGTTGCATTTACGTTTTTCTTTCAACAGGTTGCGTATTCTTTTGATATGGCATCCTTTCGTCCTGTTTCTTCACAAACATCAGTTGTTCCGCAATCATTTGATACACCTGAGTCCATGGAAGTAACTAACTATGATGTGTTGTCATATAAAAGACGGCAAGGCGGGGTGGCTAAGCTATTGCCTTCTGCCAAGGAACAGGAAGAAATGAATTCATATACGCCGCATTATCTTAAACGCCAGCAAAGTAAACACGAAGAGCTTGTTCGACAGAAACAGGATACGGAAGATATTATGCTGCTCTTGAATAATAAGGGATTGAGGAAACAGGAATATACTGATGATTTGCCTCTGAAGAAAAAGAAAAGTTCCGAAGGTGGCGGCGGTATCTATTATACGCTTGAAGATTATGGAACAGATGGAAAAGCACGGCAGATAAATGTGTATGAGTATGAAGGCGGTAAAGCGGGCGGGCGGTTGATGGAACTTGTTTCATATGACATAAGCGGGTTGGATTCAAGTACATGGGAGTCAGACGCTGAAGAAATAAAGCCGGATGAAGGAGATCCGTTTATCGGGTCGCGCAAAGAATTAACGGATCGTGAGTCTTTAACCGCTGATAGAATAATACGACGGACAATATATTCAGGTGAAAAAAGTGAAGAAAAGATTGATTATGTTCTTTCTGGATACGATGATGATAATGTTCCTCGAGAATTGACAATTTATGACTACAATGCAGGCGAGGGATGTGGTGACGCTAATCTTGATGAAACAAAGACATTTTTAATAAAAGCACTTGATATTGATTTTGAATCTGACGATTGGAAATCTCTGCTTAACGATGATATTCTTACACGCCGGACAGTTTATAAAGGCGCAGAAGAAGAAGAAAAAGTAGATTATGTTTTTGATTCGTATTTGGTAAATGACGAAGATGAAAATTGTCATAATCGACTCAGCGTTTATGATTATGACAAAACCGGAGGGTCTGATACCCTGGATGAAGTCCGCACATACTGTACAACAGATTTAAGGCAGGAGGAATGGCTGATTGAAGATGAAAGCCGGATGGAAAGTGTTACGGTTTATACCGGAGAAGAAGACAAGGAACAGGTTCAGTATACGCTCTCATTTTATTTTGAAGACGATGAGGACTTTATCCCCTGGGAACGGAAAGACCATTTGTACGACAACGATGGCAAATTGATAGAAACAAAAACTTTTGATATATCTGGATTAGACGAGAGCCAATTGCGTGTAATGGGCAGTGGCGCACTTGAAGAAAGAGCGTTTTTTATCGGAGATAAAGGGCATGAGAGAATTGAGTATAGTTATCAGTTATACAATCAGGATAGTGTGCCGCAACTAAGAACAAACTATACATATGACGGAAGGGCATTGACGCGTGTTGAAACCTACGATATCTCAGGAAGAGATTTGACGAGTGAAGAATGTCTTCAGGAATTAAGCCTCTATGAAGGAAAATCCGGTGAAGAAAGAATTATGCGGACAATAAGCTATTATGATACCGGCAAAACGCTTAAAAGTACGATAAATATATACGGTCAGAATGCGCGCGGTATATTTTTTGTTTCGGATACGGAAGAAACAACATATTCCGTAGATGGTGAAGTTACCGAAAGAGTAGAAACTGTAAACACTTTGGATTTCACGGATAGTTACAATATTGACCGGGAAGATAAAAACGGAAACGTGCGTACTCAGAATCGAAAAACATATCATACGGTTAATGGTGTTGAAAAGCTTAACAGGGAAGAGGATGTTTTGTATGTTTCATATACGGCGAAAGGCCGGGCGCGTGAAGAGAATCGAAGGATTTACGTTTTTGATGATAATGCTGTGCGTGTTGAAATAGAACGTCAGGATATTATCAACCATATGTTCAACCCGAAGGGTAATGCAGTTAGACAGACGATACATAGTTATAAGATAGATGAATTCGGACAGGCGGTTTATGATACGACAACTGAAGTTGAAAATCATAAATTTGATTATTATGGCAACATGATAGACCGTTCTGAAACTGTGTGGCAGGACATGAGCGACAGATCAGAAACTTCTCTTTTGTTTCACAAGACAATTCGAAATGAATATGAGAACCGCTTGGCACAAAGACGGGGCAATGCTACTTTAAGTGAAATTATTCGGTACGATTCTGTTGAGGAAAGTGCGGAGACTGAAGTGGATAGAACACGTACACAGACGCTTGAATTTGACGCGCGCGGTTATGCCGTAAAGCAAATAACCGATACTTATGTGACGGACAGATTGTCTGATCCGAAAAATCCGGTTCGCAAGCTTGCGTCAAGCCGCGAAACTTTAAATTTTGAAATTGATTCACGCGGGGATGCGCGGAGACAGGAAATTCTTGCGTATAAAACGGATGACGCGGGAGAGTTTGTTCTTGACGCGAATAAAGAACGTATTTCGGCAAGTTTTCAGGTTTTTACGAATCGTGAATTTGATTCTCAGCACAATGTTATTAATCAAATGGCGCTTACATATGATCATAACAAAGAAAACCGTTCGCTTTTAGATGTTCAGGAAATACGGTCAATCGGCTTTCATACTTCCGGAGTGGCATTAAAACAAATCATTGCGACATATGCTGATGAAGATAAAACAGATTTATTAGATGTTAGGGTGATAGAAAATAGCAATATTTCCTCGCTTGGCAATGCCGAAAAAACAGTAATTACCCGTTATGATGAAGGTACAATTGCCGGCAAGGGAAAAGGCGAAATCAGTTATACGAATCCGGTTGATAAACAAACTATTATTTCAAGTGAATTTGACCTCAGGGGGAATTCCGGGGAGCAAACGATTGTTCGCGAATACTGGGATACTGATATTGCGGATGCGGGGGCATTTGTTTTCACTGAAGCGCAGATGATTGTAAACGGCGTATTTGATTTTCATGACAGGTCGCGCGAAACGGAAATAACGAATTATCGGGATAGAAATCTGACGGATGCAGCATATAAGCAAAAATTTTCTTATAATGATTATGATCAGTTCGGGAATGTTTTGGAGCAGACGGTAAACACTTATCAGTTTGATGAATTTATGGGGGAAATGATCTTTACGGAGCATAAGGTGATAACCAGTGCTTATGAAAATGCAATTGCCCAAAGACGCGGCAATGCCACGAGGATTGAAATTATTCGATATACAACGATTATTGATGCGGAAGTTTTAGATCCGAATGCTTATAAAATTGATCGTATATTAACGGAAATTTCGGTCGAAGATTTTGATGCGCGAGGATACGCGAAAAAACAAACCTCAAAAACATATGTTATGGATGACCAAGGGTTGGAACGGTTAACGGCAGAACGGGTGACGGAAAATTTTTACATAAATAACCGCGGTGATGCTCGTTCCCAAAAAGTGACAATGTATGTAACGAATGCGGAAGGTAATTTTACATATAACGATATAACTAACGAGAAACAGAGCTCGACTTATCAACTATATACGAATCGTGAATTTGATTCAGAGCATAATGTAAAAAATCAGATGCTGCTTACCTGTGATGGTTTGGATGATACAGTTTTGGACGTGCAGGAAGTCAGAGCAAAAGGTTTTCATTCAAGCGGAGTAGCACTTAAACAAGTGATAGCCACTTATGCTGATGTGGATAAATCTGAAGTTCTTGATGTAAAAGTTATTGAAAATAAGAATATTTTAGCCAACGGAAATACGGAAACCAGTATTATTACCCGTTACGCGGATTGGACTATTGAAGAAGAAGGACAGGGTAACGTAGTAATTGACGAGTCAAGCGCGATAGACCGGCAATCAATCGTTACAAAAGCCGGAGATTATGACGTGCGCGGGAATGCCGTGAAACAGTCTATAATTCGTGAATATTGGGATGAAGTGTCCAAAAATTTTGTTTTCAGCGAAGCACAGCGTATTGTGAACGAAAAATATGATTTTCATGACCGAGTTGAGAAATCAGTTGTAGAGAATTATATGGACGAAAATTTTACAAAAATTTCTGATAAACAAGAAATTTTTAATGACGAATATGACCAGTATGACAATGCCCTAACCCAACGGATTAATACATATGCTTTAGATGAGTTGACGCAGGAACTTGTACTTGCTGACCACAAGGTTATTACAAACGAATATGGCAATTCCAAAGCCAGAAGAAGAGGAAGTGCTACCTGGACAGAAGTGATTCGGTATGACGTGATTATTAATGAAACAGTAGCAATTCCAGATGCTCACAAAATTGACCGTACTGTGACAATAACAGCAGATGATGATTTTGATCCGCGGGGATACGCGGCAAAACAGACAACATTTCGATATGTAATGGACAAGGTAAAAGGTGAATGTCTGTCCATGGAACGAATTACGGAAAATGTTAATATCGATAATCGAGGTGACGCGCAAACGCAGAAAATACTGACGTATATGACAGATGAAAACGGTGTTTTTTTGTTGGAGGAGAGTAAGGAGAGAGTGGTTTCAACGTATCAGATTTTGACTAATCGAAAATTTGATTCCCAGCACAATGTTAAAAACCACATGATTTTGACTTATAGCGAACCTGATGGAATTCTTTTAGATGTTCAGGAAATTCGGTCTTTGGTGTTTCATTCAAGCGGGACGGCAAAGAAACAACAGATTGCGACATATGTCGATTTGGCTAAAACACAGTTTTTGGATGTAAAAGTTGTGGAAAACAGTGAAATAAAAGCGACTGGCATGGCAGGAAAAAGCGTGGTGACGAAATATTCGGCATGGCAGATTGATGATGCCGGTACCGGGAAAATTACGGTTGATGAATTGAGTGCGGAGGAACGCGTTACAACTCAAACTGCGCATAAAGATCTGGATGCCCGGGGTAATGCTTTGAAACAGACCGTGATAAAAGAGTACTGGGATAACGGATCATTTGTATTTAATGAAGCTCAGGTAATTACATATGCTGGATACGACATCCATGATCGGGTTGCAAGTTCAACGATTGAAAATTACAGTGATCTTGGCTTGAAAGATTTGTCGGATAAACAAGACATTTTATATGAACAGTACGATAAATTGGGCAATGTGGTTGACCAGACAATTGATACCTACAGCCCTGATGAAATAACGGGTGGACTTGAACTTGTGGATCACAAAGTGATTAAGAATGAGTACAATGATTTGGTAGCAGCGAGACGTGGTTTTGCGACGGAAACTACGGTATTTCGTTATGACGCACTTGGAGAGCAGTCTGAGACTCCGGAACATTTGATTGAACGCACTTATACTATAACAGAAAAATTTGATATTCGCGGTTTTGCCGAAAAACAAAAAACCTGGGTATATACTGTGGATTCCGCAAATAAGGAGTTTTTAGTAAGCGAACGAATTACGGAAAACATAAATGTCAATAATCGAGGTGATGCCGAGAAGCAAAAGGTAACACTTTATGTTACGGATAACGATGGTAAATTTATAATCGATGATAAAACCAAAGAAAGGGTTGTAACTACATATCAGGAATTTACAAACCGAGAATTTGATTCGGAACATAACATAAAAAATCAAATGGTGTTAACTTACAACGAAAACGGCGGGATTCTTTTGGACGTGCAGGAAGTAAGAGCGCTTGGTTTTCATTCAAGCGGTGTTTCAAAAAAACAAATAGTTGCGACATATACTGATGCAGAAAAAACGAAACTTTTAGACGTTAAAATTATTGACAATAGCGTTATATCTGCAGGAGGGAATGTTGTAAAAAGCGTAATAACAAAATATTCTTCCTGGCAGATAGAGGATAATGGTTCGGGTCAAATAATTGTTGATGAAAAAAGTGTTCTGGATAGACAGACGATTGAAACGAAGCCTAGCGATTTTGATCCCAGGGGTAATGCATTGAAACAGATTATTCTACGGGAATATTGGGATGAAAACGCGTCAGACGGCGCAGGCGCCTTCTTGTTTAACGAAACTCAGGTAATTACGCATTCGGATTATGACATACATGATCGGGCATCGAAATCGGTAATCGAGAATTATCTAGACGCTGAACGTAAACAATTAGCTGGCACTCAGGAAATCTTCTATGAAGAGTATGACAGATTTGGAAACGCATTAGTGCAGAGGATTGACACATACAATCCGGATGAAATAACGGACGAACTTATTTTAGCTGATCACAAAGTAATTGAAAACATATATGATGATATAATCGCTGAAAGACGCGGGTTAACTACGGAAACAACAGTGCGCCGTTACAATGCGCTTGGATTGGAAAATGAAACTTTAGAACATTTAATTGACAGAACATATACGGTTACAAATGAATTTGACGCGCGAGGATATGCGGAGAAGCAGACGTCATTCACGTATGTGATGGATGGTGCGGGTAAAGAATGTTTAGTTACAGAGCGTGTAACGGAGAATACAGGGATAAACAACCGAGGGGATGCGGACAGTCAGAAG
>JBDRLO010000008.1:0-2012 GCA_043812935.1 Candidatus Omnitrophota bacterium | reverse complement strand
ATACGCTAAAGGTAAAATATTAACTTTTGTAGTTGGTCTCAACTACAGTGATGTCAAAGATGCTGCGGCTGCATTTGACTATACACAAATTTATGAAACCAGGCAGGTTCCTAATCTGGTATTGGCGTCAAAAGAAATGCCTCCCTCTGACCTCAAATATGAATACTTTGTTTATGATGCCAGTATCGGCAGTGGTGTTTTTCAGGCGTTTCCGGAATGGATAAAAAACATATCAGATAAGCTATTGATTGCCGGTGGCCTTAATAAAGACAATGTATGCGATGTTATCCGTGAAATTCAGCCTTTTGGCGTTGATGTTTCAAGCGGCGTCGAAAAAAACGGCGTAAAGGACTTAACAATGATGAAGGAGTTTATAGACGCCGTTCACGGCTGCTCTTGCTGAAAATAAATCAAATAAACTCAAAAAGTTAAACTCATACAAATTTTGCTATGCAGTGACGTTGCGAGGCAGCACCAAACCGTCTCTTATCGATTGTGCAATTCCCTGGAACTCCCACAGCCCGTAACGCCCGACCGGACAAACGTGATTTTGTCTTAAAAGTTCTGTTGTCTTTTGTTTCCAGTCAGAATCAGGATATGACCAGGTATAAGCGGTTTCGATCCATACAGGATCAATAATTTCCGTATCGGCTATAAATTCCCATTCTTTAAGTTCCGTCACAATGTCTTTGCATATTTTTTTTAATGCCGCACGCTTCGGTTTTTTTGAAGGCAAATAAGTCTTTTCTACATAAAGGCTTACGATATTGTTATCTTTGCGGGAAGATTTGGGTAGAAACGAATTGTCGACATTACTGTAAAAACCGACCCTGTGGAACCCCGACTTGTTTTTTGGGACGTAAAGCCAATGATAATTCGGACAACGAATTCCTTTTTTTGCACCGATGTTAATAACCAAAGCCGAGGTATATGGCGGTTCCGTTGCAAAAGTTTTTATACCGGCAAGTTTTACAACCTGGTTTAAGGGTATGCTCGATATTAACGCCTCATATTTTGAACTGCCGCCATCTTGAAAAAAAACCTCTTTGCCTTTGAGATCTATTGCGGCAACCTCTTTATTGTAATTAATATTACATTTTGCTGCCATTCTTTTTATCAAATCGTCCAAGCCTGCTTTAGGATAAACAAATGTGGCATTATATCCCACCTGGGGTGTTTTCCCGGCATATCCCTTGATGATATGTTCGATATCAAGCGGGGTTTTATATTGGTCCTGGGGTTCAATCTTAGTGAAAAGACCGGCGGTATATAACGCATGATAGGGAAAGAAAAAAAGCTCGCACATGGTATTGCCGAAGTGGCGTTCAAGCCATTGGGACATAAAAATGACCGGTTTGCCGTGATCGGCTTGCATAATCTCTTTTAAAGCCTTTTGGGCGATATTTTTCGGAAGATAGTTTAGATGGTTTTGCAACGGATAGGGCACATAAAGATTTCGATCCGAAAAATATACGGCTGAATTCCGTTTGTATTTTTTTACGGGAGACAAATTTTTTATAAAACGCAACACCAAATCATCTGCACCGAAAATCCAGTGACCGCCGCCGATTTCAAATCTGTAAGACTCCTCATTCTGACGAAGGTAAGTCTTTTCACCGTGAGCATTCATATAATAAGAAGCACAAATACCTCCCGGCAACTGCCTGGCTTCATAAATCCGGTTTTTGGTGCTTATGCCTGCGCTTAAACCGGTTATTCCCGCCCCTAAAACAAAAACCTTTTTATTCATGACAACTCCGCAATAGTTAGTGCTTGACAACCTTGGCATGGAACTTCATAAAACCCAATTGAGCGTTTCAAATAGTGACAGAACAATATAAATTTTATTATTTCAATAAATTTATAGTATCTTACTCAAGTTTCGCACCACTTAATGCGGGTTTGTGGCATATAATTACTTCTTATAATTCTACATTATAGTAGCAAATGGCTCCATTTTGTGATATATGTAATTATCCAAATTAACAATATATTTTCACAAAAGGAGCCAT
>JBDRLO010000007.1:0-2786 GCA_043812935.1 Candidatus Omnitrophota bacterium | reverse complement strand
GTATCGATTAGACGCCGACACATATCGGCGTAAGGTTGTTTTTAACAACCTGTTTTGCGGATGCGAAATTTTTATTGAGTATTTCGTAGGGAATACTCAATACATCACCGCCGCTGGGTTTGTGACAATGACCGGCGGAGGCCGGGAATACCGCTGCGCCGACGCGGAGGTAGAAATATATCGTATCCGCCACACGTCGGAGAAAATATGAAACAAATTTCCGAAACCGAGGTGGTAAAAATCCGTCTCTGTTCAGAGGATAAAGTCAGGCTGCAAGAAATTGCAGAAGCGGAGTGCAGGACATTCTCGGACCAGTGCCGGTTGGCGATTCGTGAGTGGCTTAAAACCAAGAGCGCCCGTCCTGGGCGCGGAGCCGCCGCCAAACACTCGATTTTTGAAGAAAAAAAACAGGACTTTATAAAAGAATCTCTATAACTCTAACTAGGAGATTATAATGCATTCAAAAACCGGGAAGCGGTGGGCCAAAGTTTTGTCACAAAAAGCTGGTTGTCAACTAGTCGAAGGATATGGTTTAAATTCGCTCACAGGTGAAGCAAGTCTTGGAATTTATCATATAATGAATGATATTTTTATTATCAATCCGGAAGAAAAAATTTTTACTAAAAATGAAATACTCAAATATTGGAAGTATTTTAAAGAAAATTAAGTCGTATAAACCAGGGGTTAATACGAACAAAAAAAAAGGAATTACGTCAAAAAACATCAATAACGAACCACGGCCCGAAAGCGTCATCTGTCCCCAGTGCGGAGCCAATTGGGATACATTACATAACCGGTGTATGGCAAATTGCCACGAAAGAGAGGCTTAAATGTCTGATTTATGTTTAATTATAGGACAAAGCGGAACAGGAAAAAGCCGGAGCATATTCAATCTTGATCCGAAAGAAACGATGGTAATAAGCACAATTGAAAAACCGCTTCCCTTCCGCGGGTGGAAACAGAAATATAAAAAACTTACAAAAGAAAACGGTGGTAATTTGTTTTATTCAGATGACCATATTGATATATTAAAAACATTAAAATATATCGATGAAAAAAGAAAAGAAATAAAAATTATTGTGATAGATGATTTTCAGTATCTCATGGTCAATGAGTTTATGCGTAAGCATTCATCAGTAAGCAAAGGAAACGCGGTGTTTGGTTTATATAATGAGATTGCCGATCACGCTTGGAGTATTTTATGGGAAGTACGATTTTTGCGGTCGGATTTAATGATATTTGTTCTTGCTCAGAATGAAATTGATGACTCTGGAAGAGCAAAAATTAAAACTATTGGTCGCTTGCTGGATGAAAAAATTACGATTGAGGGAATGTTTTCAATAGTGTTGAATACTGCTTACGAAGACGAAAAGTATTTTTTTGAGACACAAACAAATGGATTAAATACAACGAAAAGTCCAGAAGGAATGTTCAATGAACGGCGGATTCCAAACGATTTAAAAATTGTATGTGAAGCAATCAAAAACTATTAAAAGGGGGTTTTGGATGAATAAACCGGAAAATTATGACAACACAAAAGCGGCGCAGGGATATGGTGTTCGCCCTGATCCCGGGGGGTATGTGTTACAAATTGTTGATGTTGTTGACAAAAAAACAAAAACAGAAAAAAGAATGCTCGAAATAAGCCTTGATATTGCTGATGGTAGATTTAATGGCTGGTGTGATGAATGTACAAAAAAATATGGGTACGATAGTTACTTTAAATTGCGTCAAATTTACGAAGGCAAATCGTTGCAATATTTTAAAAAATTCATTGAAGACGTGGAATGGTCAAACAAAGGATACAAGTTTGATTTTGATGAAAACACACTAAAAGGAAAACTGGTCGGTGGATGTTTGCGCGAAGAAGAGTATATAGGCAAGAACGGGGAAACAAAAACATCTTTAAAATTGTGGTATACGTGTCCTGTTACTGATGTTGCAAAAATAAAAACCCCGGATATTTTAAGTTTAAATAGAACCGACACTATGAATGAAAACACGAAAAACGATTTGCCATTTTAAATTATAATGAGAATTGCAGCAAAAAAAGATGATAGTCATAACCGCATTAAGAGAACGCTTGAATCTTGCGGTTTTTCTGTTGCCGATACGTATCAATTAGGGAAAGATTTTCCCGACATGGTAGCTGGTCGCAGCGGAAAAAACTATTTGATAGAAGCAAAGTCAAAAACAGGAAAACTGAGTATTGGACAAAAAAGGTTTGCCGATTCTTGGTGCGGAGGTTATTATGTTTTACGATCTGCAGACGATGCGATAAATTTTTTAATCAACTCTGACGTGTACAGATACAGGGTTGGCGAATGGATATAAAAATTATTGTAACTGCGAAAAAGAGCAACAGCATATCAGATTGTTGCGATCCGTTTTGTTCACATATCGTTGGCGATTATTGCGAAGTATACGGGAAAAAATTAATGCGTCATAAGCATGAGCGTCATTTGCGGGAAAGATGTATCAATTGCAAGGTGAACGAAGTAAAGAAAAAAAGTGAATAAAGTTATTGCAATTTGGCTATGATGATGGTATATTATACACACGTGAGTATTTCGGATAAAACGAGTTGGCCGAAATACGCGATTCTTTTTGAATTATAGGCGGGCGAATGAATACACTTGATATATGCGCCGATGATGTAAGGAGAGCATGTCCCCTATTCCAAGGGGAAAGTGGCGGTGCAATTCCGACCTCGGCGCTCCAATTACAAGTCAACCGCACGGAAACAAAAAAGGCCGTCCTGTTGAACAACCTATGGCATTCCAGGT
>JBDRLO010000006.1:0-3428 GCA_043812935.1 Candidatus Omnitrophota bacterium | reverse complement strand
TTTTGGCGGAGATTCCAATTTGGGCACGGCCTTTTCTATCCCGCTCGGCGGAGCGGTACCGGAACTTCCGGTTGGAATGATGCCGTTCCTCGGCGTGATCTTGAGTTTTGGATTAAAACGATTAAAACGTTCTCATAAATAAAGCGGGAAACCAAAAAGGAGAATGCCCCATTTCATTAGTCATTGAGTTCTTTGAAAGATCGTAATAAGGGCAAACCATTCGTAAGAGTGGGACGCAAAACCAGGGGACCTTATTCGTGAATGGTGAATAGTGGATCGTGAATGGTCGTTGTTGGACGATTCACAATTCACGAGACGGTTAGCCGGCTACCGACCAAGCGTATCGTTAAAACGCGTAATACGGTTTTTATAAAAACCCGGCCTCTGATGGCCGGGTTTTTTTTATGGGCTGGGGTTCCGTGGAGAAAACTTTTCCACGGCGAAAGATAAAAGGATTTTAGCTCCGGATTTTAGCTCCGGGTCTACACATTCACATTTTACCATCTATCAATTTAAGGATTTTAGCTCCGGGTCTACACATTCACATTTTACCATCTATCAAATTAAGAACTTTGCATTCCTTTTCATTTTTCGCGATCTTCTTTTTCAATCGTGCCACTGACATACTTACAGCGGATTTAGTTAATTTCCCTTCGGAAATATAGTATCTGTAACTACTCCATGGATAATTTTCCGGTAAATCCACTATCTTCGCTCTTACGGGATTCAAGTGAACATACCGGCTTAAAACAGGTAAACATGCTTCTTCTAACAATATCGCTTTGTATCTTCCCTGAAATAAATGCCCGTTTCTTTGCCTTTTCCGGTTGAAATAATTAGCATACCCCATATTCACATAATGTATCATCCTATTCAGATTTGCTTCCATCGTTTTTATTAATAAGTGATAATAATTCGGCATCAGGCACTAAAAAAGAGGTTTTTCTTTCAATTTTTTTGTGAATGTGTAGACCCGGAGCTATTTTCCCCCTTTTAGTTGACAATTATTTATTGACAATTATTTATAATGTGATATAATTATGTTGCAAACTGTCATAGTGCGACAGTTTGTTACATAATTATATCTGGAGGGAAAATATGCAAAAACTTGTAGAACTTGTTTTAGAAAAATTTGAACATGATGTTTTTACGGATCTGGATGTTAAAATACTTGTTAAAGGCAGTGATAACAGAAGATACGGTTTAGTAAAACGCGCTTTGGCTAATGGTGAGATTTTACGCATTACTAAAGGCATATATTGTTTAACCGACAAATACAGGCGGAATAAACTAAACCTGTATAGTCTTGCTGGAAAAGTATATGGCCCTTCTTATGTAAGTCTTGAAAGTGCGTTATCCTATCATGGCTGGATCCCTGAAGCCGTATATACTGTGACCAGTGTCAGCATTAAAAGATCTAAGGACCTATTTACTCCTGTTGGCCGATTAAGTTATTCTCATGTTCCTGAGACAATTTTTTATATTGATGTTGAAAGAATCAGGGCAGATGATGAAAGTATTTACTTGATGGCGAACCCTCTTAAAGCTCTCGCTGATTATGTATATGTGTATAGAAAAAATTGGGATACGATAGAACCTGTATTACAAAGTTTGAGAATTGAAAGATCTTATTTAAGGGAAAAAACAGATTTCATGGAAATTGAAACGCTGATTTCCAATTATTCCAGTAAAAGGGTAAAAAATTTTCTGGAAGCGATCAAAAAGGAGGCCGATAAATGAGTGTTAAAATAATTCAGGAAAGATTTAATTCGTATAATTGTCAATCTATGGTCGAAGAAGAACAAGCATTACGTGAAATATCTCAGGAAATCGTTCTGGCAGGGCTTTCCAGATCTGATTTTTTTAAAGTCGCGGCATTTCAGGGAGGAACATGTATCCGCATGTTTTATGGCCTTAACAGGTTTTCCGAGGATATGGATTTTATGCTTCAGCGTAACGATAAATCATTTAATTTAGAATCATATATACGTAATATAGTAATTGAGCTTAAAGCGTACGGATATGATTTTGAGATAGTAGACAGATCAAAGGCGGACGATATTGTTAAAACGACATTTATCAAAGATAATTCCATTGGTAAGATATTGCGCTTGAATTACAAAAGATCTGAAAAATTTATGCGCAAAATTAACATAAAAATTGAAATTGACAGTGACCCGCCACAAGGCAGCGGGTTTGAAACAAAGTTTTCGGATTTTCCGTTTATATTCTCTTCTGTTCTTCAGGACATGCCAAGCCTGTTTGCAGGCAAAATCCATGCTTTGTTATGCAGAGAATATATAAAGGGAAGAGATTGGTATGATTTATTATGGTATTTATCAAAAAAACCGCCTATAAATTACGCTTTTTTGTCTTCGGCATTATATCAATCAGGTCCATGGAAGGGGAAAAAACAACATATAGATAAAGAATGGTTTTTAAGTGCTTTAAAAGAAAAAATATTATCGATTGACTGGAATGTCGCGAAAAAAGATGTACATAATTTTGTCCCGATAAGAGAAGTCCCATCGATCGATTTATGGGATAAAGAATTGTTTATAGACCGTTTATCCACATACATATCGAATCTGTAGACTACAGGTTCTGGATAATACTGACATCAATATCATATAGGTGAACGGGGCAACAATGGTTGCGAACATGAATCCAACCGCCAGTTTTTCGCCCAGTTATTTTGCCGTAGGGAACCTTGCCGCAGGCGTGCCGGACGCGAGTTTCTACATCAAACTGGGAAGCGGGCTCGAAGGCGCGCCGCTCGGCGGAGGCGCGGTGCCGTTATTCGGCTTGATCTTGGGTTTTGGGTTAAGACGGTTAAACCGTTCTCATAAATAAAACGGGAAACAAAAAAGGAGAATTCCCCGTTTAAAAAAAGCCCGGGTAAGTACCCGGGTTTTTTTAGCGGAATCCATGGTGCCAGAGTCCTCGACTCCCCGGCTTCGTGGGGGCGCGGTTTCCGCGCCCTTTACCATGATCATTATGACCCCCGATCATTGACGATGTATCATTATACAATTTGTCCGGACATGGTAATCCATTATCACGGGGAAACGCATTATCAGGGCGGGGAGACCCCGCCCCTACGATTGTTATTTCATGCATGTGGTCCGGCATGACGATAAATTCGTCCATTTTGATGTTTGGAAAACGTTTTGGCATCCCTCCCCCACCCAGGAAAGTTGCCTTCGCATAAACACTCGCTTAAAATCATCTCTCACCTCTCGCCGACCCTGCCGTTACTGGAACAGTGTTGCCATGAACACTGGCAATCGCACATTGAAAAAGAAAATACCGAACTCGGCTACGTTTAGATTTTACCAGAGTGGTGGGTTGCTTGTAAGCATGTCACGTGTTTTAACAATATTTCCAAATATCTTAGCTTTTTACGAGGATATCAGCTGTTTCGTCCC
>JBDRLO010000005.1:0-17314 GCA_043812935.1 Candidatus Omnitrophota bacterium | reverse complement strand
GTCTCTAATTTCTCGTTTATGTTCCACAATAATTAATTATATCTTTGTAGTTTAGCATATATCGGGGAGCTAAGCAATGATAAGCCAAAAGAGATTCCGGGTCTCGGCCTTTGGCCTCGCACGGAATGACAAGAAACGTATAACAAAAAACAGCTGCCTATTTTTTGACAGCTGTTTTTTTGTATAGATTTTTTTGAATTATACAGACTGAAGGTTTTTAAGTGTCAGTTCATAATATTCTCTAAGACGATTTGCAGGTATAGGTTCTGCCGCCGGAATAATTATAACGGCAAATAGCATCTTAGGATCAAAAGACGCATTTGTTATCAATTTATACTGGTCACTAATGTATGAAACCAATTTTGTATATTTGGAAAGGTCAGCTCCGTCAGGAATGCCTGATGCGGCCATGGCCATATTAAGCATACCTACGATTCTTATAGCACCTTGTTTTATAGAATCTAAACCCGTTATATTAACATTTCCCGTTCCTACACGCTGGCCGCTTCCATCCAGCTGCTCAACTGAAATAAGAGCTTCTTTCCCATCTTCTGTTTTTCCGTCAAATTCTTTTAGTTTAATGAATTCTTCCGGATCTTTACCTGCAGGCACCTTTAATTTTAACTGAGTAACGTATTCATTTAAAATAGATTCCGGAGAAAACTCATTACTTAAGTAAAATTTGCTCTGATATTCCTGCAGCCTTGTTTTATCGTACCTAATAATATACTTATGGTTTTTGTCGGTGATATTTGGCAGTATACCGTTTTCACCATCTTCAAACAAAGTTACTGCTTTCTTTGCGTCTTGTTCAGGAATATTCAGTTCTTTAGGACGTTCAAATTTAAAATTGTGCTGCCACATCGGCGGCTCCGCAGCAAGTTGGGATTCCGTAACAACATCAAAAAGATCCAGCCAATAAATACCGTTTTCCACAAAATGCGCTTTTGCCCTGTCGCTCATAACAGGAAACGGCATATCAGCAAACTTGCCCATTGGTATATTTTTGCCAAGCCCTCTTCCAAGTTCAAGCCACGCGTCAAACCCTTTGTATTCAACCTTAATTTTACGGCCGTCTGACCAATTTTCCGCACAACTCAAAACATTCCTATCCCGTTCCCATCCAAGAAAACGTGACACAGTAAGCGTTTCCTTATTATATCCTTTTTTAGGAAGCCATTTAAGTTCTCCCGTAACATCATAAATTCTTCTGCTCTGGAAAATTAGAGCATCTCCAGAGCCTCCAAAAACAATATTTTCTTCTAAACTATGCTCTTTTTTAGATCCAAATTTCATATCCCATGTTCTCCAAACATCCTTATCAAGATCAAATCCCTCTACTCCTTTAAAAGTTTGTTTCATTTCAAGATTGGTTCTCGGCGTAATGCGCATACCTTCATACTTCTTTTTCTCTTTTGTATATTCTTCTATCATTTTGGGATAAATCTCACTTTTAAGGTCTGTAATCTGCTCTGCCCTTTTCTGAGTACGCGCCTCACTGTATATTCTCCACTGTGCGGCATTTCCGGAGGGACGCATATGGACAACTTCTTTACAAGCGTTATTAAAAAACATTCTTACGCCATCGAGAAATCCCATTTTCTCAATACCGCCCTCAAAACCTTTCTTAGGAGTAAAATGAGTTTCAAGAATATCTTTTATCTTATTCATTCTTAGCGCAATTTCGTCTTCAGAGCCTACTGTTTTTACTGTGCCGTCCTTTTTGGTGTAACGTATTTTTTTACCTTCTAAAAACTCCACCTCAACTATATCCAGTTCAATAGGAGAAAAACTTCTCATAATGGCCTGGCCCATAACAGCAGTATAAGATTCACACCCGGGATCTGTATTCTGAATAAGATCCGACCACGAAAAACTGGCATACTCTTCGCTGAACCTGCTTTTTTCAAGCTGGCCAAGCGTCATATTACCATTATTTTTCGCCAAATGAAACGTAGCAAGAATAGGAAGCATAGCGTCCCGCGTAGGTAAAGCTTCCAAAACATTCCCGTTATCAAGAGTAATATCACTTCCCAGAAGAAATCCGCCGTTTCTTTCAAAACCGCAGGCGATAACTTCTTCCCCCTCTTTTTCAGCCTGCGCAAGCCTGTCCTCCATTGCTTTAACCACAAATGGGGACCCAATTTGTGTTTGCACAACTTCACATCCAATATCTTTAAGCCTTTGAACCACTGCACGGCTTACTGTTGCTGTGACCGCAACAAACATTTTTTTATGCTTTTCCGCCGTTAAATTACGTATATACTCACACGTAAAATAACCTGTTTTATCACCATAAATGAAGTTACCTTTTTCATCAAAAAGTGCGGGCCTATCAGAATCGCCGTCAGTTGTACACATACCTTTTATTTGACTATCCTTATATTTACGTTTAACACGCTTAACTACCTTTTTAAGCCCTTTCGTCACATTCTCTGTATCAACAACAAGAGATTTTTGCCATTTCTTGTTTCTCTCCTCTGAAAAAAAGTTTAGGCCTACTCTGTTGAAAATTTTCTTAATCAAATCCCGGCCAACAGCCATATGCTCAATAAAAGGCACTTTGTCTGTTTGATCAAAAATGTTGCCAAATGCCGCATAGCGGTCAACAAACATTTTCGCAGGCTCATCATTGATTGTCTTCAGCATTTCCATGGCCTCATCCAACAATTTTTTCTGATCCTTTGATAAACTTTTATCCTTTTTATTTCCTGTTTTTGTAAACATGTTCTCTTCTTCAGGCCGCATACATTCAATTTCCAGAGCTTCCCGAACCTGTTTGAGAATACGCCTTTCATCCTCTTTTAAAACTTCTCCTGTTGACCTGTTAGGTTTAATACCATTTTGTTCAATAGCTTTAGGCAAAACAGGGCAATGGCTCGCAGTAATCATCAAACTTATTATGGCACCAATCGGATTATGCATACCATAGTTAACTATTGCCGGAGTCGGAATATTACCGCCGTTAATAATTTTTATTCCATGTTTCATTGCTGCTGCTATCTGCATAAGCAAAATCCTGTCAGTAGAAGGACGAAGGTCCCCTGCTATTGCCATCATATTTTTTGACTCGTCCTGCGTAAGTTCCCCCATTTCCGCAAAATAATAAATGAGCCCGTCTGCTAAAGCGTAGCATTTTTTATCAACTAAAAATTTTACAAGTTCACGTATGCCGCTCGTACCAAAAACAAGCTGGTCAGACTCTTTACCGGGAGGCAATATCCGTTTGTAATGCTGATATTTGGATTCCATTGTCGGGGTAGCAGCCATACTTACACTCGCGGAAATATTAACGTCATTTCCTTCTTCATGTTTAAACTTATCGTATAACTTTTTTACATAAGCAAAATCAACAGCTTCTAAAAGATGTTTTTCATCCGGAGCTATTAGCTCCAATAACTTCTTAAGAGGGAAAGATTTTTTGTGAAACTTTTTCGCGATCTCAACAGAAGTCAGTCCCGCACATTCTCCGGAAACAAGCTTATCATCAGCTACTTTTGTATGCGTTTGAATCCAATTTCTCATAGCCGCACTGTCAAAATCGTCACCATAAATTCTACTTAATTCCAAACGAAGCTGTTCCCACTGTATAATTTCATCGACATCATGTTTTAACGCTGTTCTATCCAGCATTTTGTAATACTTATTATCTACATATATTACAGGCACCCCATTTTCAACACGATTGCCATGCTCATCTTTTTCAATTAACCCGACATGAGCAAATTGTCCTGTTTTCTGTAAAACATCATTAAGCCTGACAACTTTTACTGTCGTTAAATGGGGCAAATTATTTTCAACCCGTCCTTCAATTTCAAGCGCGTTGCCGCCGATTTTAAGCGAAAAAGTCCTCTCATTGAGCCATTTTTGTTTCCACTGTTTTTTATATTTTTTTTTGTAAACTTGCTGTTCGGATTTAATCTGGCCTGCCAAGAATGTATTCTCAGCAGGAGCTGTTAATACAGCATCCATGGCCATAACTTTTTCTTTAAAATTCGAATCAGGGATTTGAGTATATGTGGCAAGGGTAAAATTAGAAGCGGAAGATTCATGCTGATTGATGCTAGCTCCCCATACAATGTTAGATGAAAAAAAGATTTGAATTAAAATAGTTACTAATACTTTTTGAACAAATGGAGTCTTACAATTCTCTTTAGACATAGCCATCCTTTCTTTTGCAAATAAATTTACCGCATCCCTTTAAGCTTTAGTGTGTCTTAACAATATACATTTAAAGAACTCTCATCAGTATTGGTTTTAATTTTAGCATAACAGAAAAGTAATTTCAATTAGAATTTTAACTTTTTCATAATTAAAACGAGGCAGGATATTCATAGCAAAATATTAAAATAAACAAAGTTAGCTTATGGCTATTTTACTCTAACTCAATTCACCAAAATATCACTATTTATTTCCAACATTCTTGTAATTTAGGCAGGTTTTTTTTATATGCCTGGCCAATTCTGCGAACACCAGGGCTTGAGTCCCATTTATCAAAAATAACTTCAATAAAGGCAAGTTTATCAACTTCTTTCTCCGCTTTCTTTAAAGCTTTTTCAAGTTCATCTTCCGTTCTAACCTGCATGCCCCAGCCCCAGCCAAAAACTTCAGGGAGCATATAATATTTCCACATATTTAAATCGTTAAATTCACCGTCAATCATAACCCGTTCAATAGTATATCCGTTATTGTTGATAAGGAATATTATGGGATTAAGTCGATGACGGCAAATTGTGGAAAGTTCCTGTGCCGTAACCTGAAAAGCACCGTCACCAACAAAAGCTATGGGCCTACATTCGGGAAAAGCTGTTTTAACTCCCAGCGTGGCTGGGACTGCATACCCTATAGAAAGATAAAAAGCCTGATCAATAAATTGGGTCTTTTTGGGAAGATAAAGTTCTGAAGCACTGAACATTGCATCACCTGCTTCCGCTACAACAATATTATTGTCTTTCACAAATTTGTTCATACGCGCATAAAAACGCCTGTTTGTAATCTGTTTGCCGGGTTTTACCTCAAAAGGCTTTTTGATATCCCCCAAAGGGTATTCTATTTTCAAAGAAGCAGTTTTTCTTTTCTTTAACTTCTTCTCAAGTACTTTTATAAAATCTTTTAGGCTTATATTATCGTATAAATGATTCTTTATGCGAACACGGTCAGAATTAGCCACTATCATTTTTGACGGATTAATAAAAGATGTCCTTGCTCCCAAATGAATATCTGTCATAAGCGCTCCAAGGCTTATCATAAGATCAGCCTTCTCAACAACCTTACGGGCGCTCTCCCAACCCGCGACACCACCATAAATACCGGCAAAGCATGGGTGTTTTTCAGGTATTATGGATTTCCCTAAAAGTGTTGTTGCAAAATTATATCCTGTATGATTAATAAATTTTTCAGCGTCTTTGCGTAAATTAAACCTGTGAAGCTCTACCCCTAAAAGAGCAACTGGCCGCTTGCTTTTATTCAGCATTTCAGCAGCCTCTGAAGCTGCTTCTTCAAGAGCGTATTTTTCACTTTTAATTAAAACATCCGGTTTCAACAACTTTGGGCGTTTAACCGGCGCAAATATCAAATCTCTGGGAATTTCAATATAAACGGGCCATTTGGTTTTTAAACATGTCTCAATTGCGTCATCTATTCGATAGGGAGCCTTGCCCGGATCTTTAAGAACAACAGAAAGAACCGTTGCTTTTTCATAAATTTCAAATTGCCGTTTCATATCTCCGATAGTGTGGTGCAAAAGATGATTATATTTTCCTTCATGCGTGGGCGGGCTTCCGCTTATTACTATAACCGGAACCCTTTCCGCGAATGAACCCATAACAGCATTGTAAAGGCTTAGCCCGCCTACACCATAAGTCACACAAACGGCGCCTACACCGTTTAACCTGGCATACGCGTCTGCCGCATACCCTGCATTAAGTTCATTACAGTTAGTTATAACTTTTATCGGGCTGTCTTCAAGGCACTGAAAAAACTCCAGCACATAGTCTCCCGGAACACCGAATATATGCTTAATGCCAATTTCATAAAGCCTGTGAATTAAATAATCCGCAACTGTTGTTATTCTTTTTGTTTTCATATCCCTCCTTAATGAGACTATGGTTTCTTCGTAAGGGCAAGGCATGCCTTGCCTCTACATCATCATTTAGTCGAATTAATGTCCGTACATTCATACCTTTAAAGCTTCGATAAGGTCAAGTTCTCATGCTTTCCGCGCCGGCCAAACCCCGGGAATAAGAAGGTAAAATTTTCCGGCCCTACGACGGAGATTGATTATTAACTCGGAATAATAAAAATCCTCTGTTTTTAGCTACAAGAACGAAATTGTTTAATCCATCCGGCTCGTATATTAAGTTATATAGAAGAGTCTGGCTGGCTAAAGGCGCGGGCCTGCCTGAAAAATAATATTTATTGTAATCAACACCGGCATACCCTGCATAAACGCGTTTTCGGTTAACAGGAACCAGGATATAACCGGCTTTGTATTTTTCACAAAAATCCAAAAGCGCGTTCTCGTCGTTGAAATAATATATTTTGCTTAAGGCTATGATGCGTTTAACTATCTCCGGGCTTTCCAAAAGACCGTCAGTAATCGTAGGCCGGCCGCAGTACGTTTGTATGGGGTAACCGTCGGCCCAGTAACTTAAAATAGCGGAATCTTTGGGGGTTTCCCGGTTTATATAATTCAGAGATTCTTTTAAATAAGGGTTCAATTTTATACCGGCCTGTCTTGTGGCCGCTAATTTATAGGAATCATACCCTGTTTTCATCAGGATTACAACGATCAGACAAAACAACAGATTTCTCCATAATGTTTCTTTTCTGTTTTTAAGCGTCAGGCTTAAACTTTCACCGACAGTAAGCGCGGCCAGCGGCCCCAATATTATTTTGTTTCTCGAAAAAAGAAATGTCATAATTAAATAAAAAATCAGAAAAATAAATAAGACGCTTTTTTCATACGGCCGTGGCCTGGTTTTAAAATAAGAAATAAAATAAACAATTATAAAGATGCCTGAAAGCGAAAGGTACGCCGCGCTAAACATATCCAATGGATTTATTCCGTGTAGTTCTCTGTTATAATAAACCAGTCTTGTAAACTCGCTGAACTGCCGGTTTATTCCCATATTATGCAGGATAATTTGAAAGGCCGCTTTAGGAAAAGCAATATAGCCGGATAACGGCTGCTTGTTTCCGAGAATAGCGATAAACCCGAAAAGAACAAGAAATAGCCCTAAACCTACCGCCCATTTTTTAACCGGTTTAGCTTTTTCAAATTGGACGTATAATATAAAAATCGCGTAAGGCACGATAAATAGAATGCTTAACCTCCACACAGACATGGCCATTCCCAAAAATGTTATTGAAAAAACCGTGTGTAAAACCTTTTTCGCGGCGTTTTTCGCACCGGATGCCCTTACAAAAAACAATAAACTCATAAAAAGCAACGGTGTTGCTAAAACTTCGTACCGATACCAATAACAGAAAGTTCTATGTAGATACGCGGGTATAATTCCTGCCAGAACACCGGTTACGCAAGCTATGAATTTACTGCGGTAAATCGCGCAGGATAAAAAATATACGGGTAAGAATATTAAAGCGCCGCAAACCGAGCAAAAGATTAGGATAGACCGGGAAAGCGGTATAGAAACAAACTTATTCACCAGTTTATGAAAAAAAGCCGCAACGTGGTATAAGCCTGTCGGGAGAAACGCTTTTATATTTTTTCCTTCGGGATAAGTGCTTAAATAATCTATTGCCGGCACATCCCCTTCCTGAAGAACCGCGACAGTCATCCGGTAATTAAAGGCCCTGTCAAACTTGAATTCAACTTCGTTTCCTATAGCCGGGATCATTCTGAGATAAGAAAGAAGCGCTACCGCGGCGATAGCACTCAGTATAATTATGATGTTTTTATTGTGTGGCATGACTTTTAAAATAAATACGAACGATGCCTTTCTGTTTCCCGTTTAAATACATAAACCCTGAAACGAGGGATAAATTTATTCATACCTCAATGCTTCAATCGGGTCAAGTTCTGATGCTTTCCGCGCCGGCCAAACCCCAAAAAAAAGTCCCACGCTTATTGAAAACCCCGTTGCCAAAACTATATTCGATAAAGTTACTTTCGTAGCCCAGCCTGCGATAAAAGATAACATCACCGATATTCCTATCCCAAGAAGTATGCCCATAAAACCGCCGCTTAATGTCATGGTTACAGCCTCTATAAGAAACTGAGTCATAATGTCTTTTGCGCGCGCGCCGACTGCTTTCCGTAACCCTATTTCACGCGTTCTTTCAGTAACCGAAACCAACATAATATTCATAATACCTATCCCGCCGACTAAAAGCGATATCGCCGCAATAGACCCCAAAAGAACGCTCATTGTCCGGGTTGTGCTGGAAAGCATCTCCTGAATCTCACTCATGTCATGTATATGAAAATAATTGTCTTCATCTTTGTATATGCGATGTCTTCTGGCTATAAGCTGTTTAATTTGTTCCTTCGCCTGATCCATTGATTCCAGGTCAGAAACCTCGACATCAATCCCATCATAATAGTTTTTGCCCAAAAGCCTATACATTGCCGTTGTTACGGGAATATAAATAATTTCATTTTGGTCCCGCCAGCCGGCTGAACTTTTTTCCGGAGCAATACCTATAACCATGAAATTAATGCGGTTTATCTTTATAATCTCACCTATGGGATTCTTATTGCTAAAAAGCTTTTCAACTATTGTTGTACCGACTATTGCCGCTTTTTCCCTGCTTACAATGTCTTCTTTTGTAAACCATCTTCCTATTTCAGGTAAACACGCTCGCATTTGTCCGTAATCAAATCCGACTCCTTCAATTCTTGTGTTCAGGTTTTCGTTTTTATAAACTACCTGGCCGCTTCCACTCGCCGTGGCGCTCACTCTTTTTACAAAAGGTTTTAACTCACGGAGAGCATCCACATCTGCCGGCGTAAAACGCGTTACAGAAGAAGCATGCGAAACACCTCTAACCCTCGCGGAACCGCCGTGTATTGCTAAAAGATTCGACCCAAGCGTTTTGATTCTTTGCTCCATTGCTTCTTTAGCACCTTGCCCAAGAGCGAGCATAGAAATAACAGCGCCAACACCAAAAAGTATGCCGAGCATTGAAAGAAAAGATCTTACCTTGTTCGCGAATATTGCCCGGCGGGATTGTTTTATATGTTCTAAAAATTCCACCTTAGCAAAAGCAGAATGCCTTTGGCTAAGCACATCCCGAACCAGTTTATCGCTCTCTTCTAAAACCTTGGTTTTCTTTTTGGTTTCATCGGAGATAATTTTACCGTCACGCATTGTTATGATTCTTTTCGCGTGCTGGGCAATTTCATTCTCGTGAGTAACCATTATAATGGTCTTTCCCTGATCATTTAGCTGTGTAATGATTTTCATAATCTCTTCTTCGCTCTTTGTATCAAGATTACCGGTAGGTTCATCCGCGAAAATTATAACAGGATTATTTACTAAAGCACGGGCAATAGCTACTCTCTGCTGTTCTCCGCCTGAAAGTTCATTGGGCAAATGTTTTGCCCGGTTTTTAAGGCCAACTGATGATAATTTCTTTTCAGCTTCCTTGATAAGGTTTTTTTTATCGGAATAAATAAGCGGAAGTTCCACATTCTCTATGGCGCTTGTCCTCCGCAAAAGATGAAACTGCTGAAAGACAAACCCTGCCAGTTTGTTTCTTAAATACGCAAGTTCTTCACTTGATAAACGCGCTATATCCGTTCCAAAAATTTTATATGAACCGGCATCCGGGATATCAAGAAAACCTAATATATGCAAAAGCGTTGACTTGCCGCTGCCGGAAGCCCCCATTATAGCTACAAACTCGCCTTGGTTTATGGTCACAGAGATGTCATTTAACGCCTGTACGCAAGCGTCGCCTTTCCCATAAGTTTTAAATACATTTTTAATTTCTATCATTTTTTTCTGTTTCTTTGAGGCATAAACGGATTAGTACCTGCGGATTTCTTTTTGGGCAAATACGCGGTTGACTGCACTAAAACATTATTGTTCAAGGAAAGCCCTGATATTATCTCGGTATTTTTACCATCAGATAATCCTGTATCAACATAACATTTACGAGGTGAACCATTTTTCTCCAGGAGCATTACAAACTCTTTTTTTCCATCATAATGAATGGCCTTTGACGGGACAATTAAAACATCTTTCTTTTCTTCTTCTACGACTTCAACTGTAACGCTCATTCCTGAACGCAGAGTTTTAGGCATCTGATTCGGAAGGATATCAACATCATATATCGTAACATTGTTTACGATTTCCGATTCATACGCTATGTGATCAACAACACCTTCAATTTCAATTTCAGGATAAGCATCCAAAGTTATAAAAGCTTTCTGATTCAATTCCACTTTTCCGATATCCGTCTCATCAAACTGGGCGCTAACAACAAGCCTGTCGGATAAAACTAAAATCGCGTCCTGTGTCGTAACTGTCTGTCCGGGTTCAATAGCGCGCACAATAATTTCTCCGTTTATGGGCGAAATTATCGGGGTTTTTTTATAAACTTCTTCCCAATAAGCTAACACTTCATCTGATTGTGACCGCGCGGCATCTATCAAAGCGGCCCTTTCAGTTGAACTCATCCAAGCCAATGTATCGCCCTGCATTACGCTATCGCCTTCTTTCACCAAAATTTTATCAATCCTGCCAGCAATAGAAGGTTTAATTTCAAGCCGGTTTTGAGGTTCCACAACACCGGTAGTTGCAACTCGTGAAACGATTTCTCCCATAACCGGTTTTATTACAGCTTTTACATCGCCGCATTTTTCATCAGTATTACACCAACGTAAAAAAATTATCACGGCAATAATTAATATAACAATAATAACGGCAAACCCAATTTTATTTTTGGTCATATTCTAACGTTCCTCCTATTGCCTGAATCCAATACGCTTCAGCATAAAGCATATCCGCCTGCGCATTTAAATAGGCTTTTTGGGCTATCACAAGATTATTCTCTATAATTATCCAATCATTAAAAGATGTAAGCCCTGTAGCATACTGGGCTCTGGATATTTTTGCACGTTCTTCTCCTGCCGCAAGAAACTTTCTCTTAACAGACACTTCGGTTATAGCATCCTGCAAATCTTTCCAGGTTCTTTCAAGCGTAACCAATACACTATTCCTGCCGCTTTTTTCCTCAGCCTTTGCCTGCATTAATTCCGACTTTGCTTTTGAAACCTCAAACACGCGGCTTCCGCCTTCAAATAGCGGTAAATCAACTGAAAACCCCGCAGACCATTCATTTTTTTTTGGCGGCCAGTCATTGTTTGTCCTACCAAAAGAACCATCAACATAAACTTTCGGGAAAAAATCTGCTTCTTTGGAATTAAGATTATAATCGGCGGCTTCTTTCTTGGCTATTAATTCTTTAAGAAACGGAGTCGTTTGAACAAGCGTTTCAAGTTCGGGTTTCACACTGTAATCTCCCATAAGCGAAAAATCCGTATCAACCTGCATTGATTTCATTTTATCAAGGCCAAGTTCTTTCGACAGTTCTCGTTGCGACAATAAAACACTTCTTTTGGCTTGCGCGATTTCAAATTCAGCCTGTGCCACATCTGCCTGAGCAGTCAAAAAAGCTCCTTTATGTTCCCTGCCGCCTTCATACCTCAATTTAACAAGCTCAAGGTTTTGTTTTCTTCGCTCTGCGATATTCTCTGTAATCAGAATAAGAGCCTGCGCCCGCATTAAAGCGGTAAAAGCAGATCTTAACCCTAATCTTACATCAGAAGAAATAACATCATAGTTATATCGTTTAGAATTGAATGTTTTTAACGCGTTTGTAATTTCGCTGGATGTCTTAAATCCGTCAAAAACAAGTTGGCTGGCGCTGACAGTATATGAATAGGTATTTGCAGTTTTTTTTGTGTTAACTTTTGTTCTTTTACCTCGAACTTCACTATCTATTTGGGGCAAAATATCACTTATATCAATATCAATATCTTTACCGGCCTGTTTAACCTGTTCTGTCGCTGAGATTAAGTCCGGATTATTCTGCGTAGCCGTACAAAGACATTCCGGCCATGTAACAAGTTCTTCCGAATACACAATTCCAGATCCAAATATCACACACATACTGAAGAAAACATATATTATCTTAATTTTCATCTTTAGTTAAGTTTCTCTAAATATATATCATTATTATAGTAATATTTTAATGTTGAAATATTGTATCATAGATATATAGCGCAAGCAACAACATCCGCAGGCAAAATACAGGTATAATTTTTAGCACAAATCAGAATTATACCCCGGAGACAGCATGAATTGACAAGCATTATTCAAATAAATGGAGAGGAAAAGCTTAAGCCTTCCCTCTCCATTGTTTGAATTCTTTAACCTTAATTATTTACTGCATGATGATCCCGAATCAGAACTTTTCTTTGTATCTTTACTGCATGTAGATTTTGCTTTAGTTCCTTTGCAGCAGCCTTTACAGGCATCATACAGGCACTGGAAAAATCCTTTTTTCGGCGCAGCTGTACTGGAAGAACTTTTTCCGTTGCCGGCATTAGCACAAACTGTCATGCCTATAACTAAACAAGCAACACAGATACCAGTAATGATTCCGGAAAATTTCCTGTTTTTCATTTATCCCCTCCTTTTTTACGAGCAATCTAAATATTCTCTTACAAAGTCTTATTCTACCCTACGACTTTGTAAGATAGTTTACCACAAACTTTCAAAATGAATAGAGCGGGTTCAAAAATAATTATTATTTTATAATTCTGTTTTTTTACAACTCAAAAAACACTATACATTTTAAACATAACTGCTTATTATTCAAACATAAGCGCAACAATATCAAATAAATGCGGGTTAGCCCTGAAAATTTAAGCATATTCATAACTATCGTCTTATTTTCAAAACCAACCCGCAAACACCTTTATTCAACAGGCATAATAAACGTTGTTTCTTTATTCTTCATATCGTACAGTTCCAAACCATACGAATCCTTAACCTTATCTATTTCTATTTTATTGTCTTTACAATACTGTTCCATAGCCGGATAAACCTTTATCGGGCCGACCATAAAAGATAACGTATTTTTGATCGGAAACTTTGCTACAAGACTTTTTCGTTTTTTGATTTCTTTCACGTTATATTTTGATTTTAAATCGTTTATTTTCCCATAATCCTTTTCGTCAAGAACAGCTCCAACCTCACTTCTTAATTTTGACCTTTCAACATTTTTAGGATTATCATAATAAATGCCAAACCCTATCGTTGTATCAATTCCGTCTTTCTTTAAATTTTGGTAGATTTTCTCCATTACCGGACCTACCTGTTCATACGGCCCGATATTTCCTTCATAAACTACCCAATAATCTCCCATCGCCGCTTCTGTTACCTTAACAGGATTAAAAACTCCCTCATAAAACAAAAAACCACCTATTAACACAGCAAGAATAAGCACTATAATACCAAACACCTTCATAAGCTTCTCCCCCTCCTTTTCATTTTACCCGGATTTTACTATTACGATCGGACACCCCTCGGGTATACTCGGAATTTCCTTCGGTTACAAAACCCTCCCCTGCAACATTTTTATAATTTACTTGCATTTCACTGGCATAAAAACATTATCACACTTATGCGAGTATACTTGACTTATTTGGTATTTTCAAGATCTCTGTTTATCCTGCTTATTCACTGGCCCTCAAGCACTATTTCTGATCTGCTCAAGTGCCTCTTTTACTTGTGGTGCAATTTTAACAAACTTTTCAAGCTTATCACACATATAATCATCGCATACAGCGCAATTATCATTATTCTTTTCCAAACAACATTTCCGGAGTTCACACACATTTAAACAAAAAAAGAATTTTTTGCCGTCCTTTGAACATCCATCACAATTAATATGCTCCGGCTGTATATCCGCCTTGTACTGCTGTGACCATTTCTTCGCTACATCCTGGCGTTTAACATTATCATCCGTCTGTGTCGCAAGATAAGCTTCACACTTTGAACAATTTAATCCACAATAAGCTGTCATTTCTTCCATTTTCTCCTTACCTCCTTCTTACCCCTCTTTTTTTTCGCATATTAACATCCTTACATTCCCACCATGGAACATCCAGAATCGCGCCCCTAAAAACATACAACTCGCAAGGATCCGCTTTTTTATAAACTTGTTTTATTTTTTCAAACAATATTTCAGGATTTGATTTTTTCATTTGATCGGCAGACATAATTCCCAAAGTATATAGTTTTTCAGCTGTTTTTGGGCCGATATTACGTAATACCTGCAATTTTTTTATAACTTCAGTTCTCTTGATCATAGAAACTCATTTTTTCATCGCCGTCTTTTAATCCTGCAAAACTTAGTTTTATATAAATTATTTGTGATTATGACATATATTTATCGCAAAAACAAGCCTATTTATTTGTATAACTATAACATTTTTAAAGTGAGGTTTGAATTTCTTTATCGGCTTTTTGATATTCTTCAATGGTATGAATTACAGGCGCAATAGCAGGCAATATAAGCGTTAATTTTACACCATTAAACAATTTTTCGATGTCTTTAATATTCGCGGAACGAAGTGTTTCCCCTAAAGTATTGTCCCATTCTTTGAACTCTTTTTTCGTCATCAAACTTATAGTTTCAATTATTGACTTTACAAGCGAGTTTATCGTTTCCTGAAATTCAGCGGAATTATCCGAAACAGTTTTAGAATATATAAGGTCCGCGAATAATACTCCTGCAAGCATCTGCCACGAAACCGGAACATATTCACCATGCAGCCCGGCAACATAAGCAACATTATTAAGAGCTTTCATTGACAAATTGTTTTCATTTCTTTTTCCATTTGATAAAACCCATGCAAAAGTCTGCGCCTTTGGATTCCCCACCTTTTTAAGGTTTTCAGCAAACCGGGTTAAAGTTTCATCTCGCCCGTCATCAATACAAATGACATACGTAGTATTATCGATTGTTATGCCTCTTTCTATTGCAACTTTCAAATCAACCTTTCGTGAAATAATACTCCATTCCTTTGCCAGATTTTCTTTTAAAAGCTCATCCATGGTTTTACCCGGGTCAGCTTTTATCACCAATCCAATTGTACTTGGCGTGGCTATAACAGGAGCTCTTTGAGTATTTTTTGAACCTGTTAATAAACTAAACATTTCTTGTGAACTTGTTTTCACATAATCAGGATTCATCGAGGCCATTTCCTTTTCCTTATCCTCATTAGTCGTTACTAGCCGGGCAGAACTAGACCCGTCCATCTTATTTCCACCATCTATACAACCTTCCTGCTTGCCGTCGCAAATTGTACCGCTGGTGACGTTATCATCTTCCTTTTTGTTAACAAGCAAACAATCGTTTTGATTTGCAGAAATATTCGGTAAGTTTCTTTGACTTAGCTCGGGAGCATATCTATCCAGAATCTCCTGAATGTACTTGCTTAATTCTTCTTTCTTTATGTTTTTATATTCGGGAGGACGCTTTAATGCTAATAAACTACGCTGGGCAGGATAATATTCGCTGATCTCCAAAGAATTGTTACCAACAACAAAAAATCTTATAAGATCAGGCATATCACTAATCTGATGCAACACCAAAGCATGTTTTCCATCCCAGAAACTTGGCTTTCCCGGATGTTCCCTATGACTGTGTAAATCCAAAATAGTCCTATTACCGATATACTTTAAATCGTTTGAAAGAAAAAATGTAACATTATTCTTGTGGCCTTTTGTTAAATACCATTCCATCCTTCCATCAGGTGGAATAACCCCAAACAATGCTATTTCAACCGGGCACTTACACAAATCCAGAATGAAATCCGTAATAGAGTCTATATTCTTTAAAGAAAACAAATCCAATTTGTATAATGTATGTTCCCCTTTTTTAAAAAATGTTTCAACTAGTCTTTTTCTATTTTCCTCAGTTACAACAATATCTTCCGGTTCAACAATTGCTCCGTGTTTTTTTAAAAATGTCTGTTTTATATTGTCCGCTTCATCGTCATCTCCTACAAGTTCGTATATAAACTTATCAATATAATGTGCTACTTCAGGATTTTGTTCCTTCAATAAACCATTCAAAAGATAATTCAAAATTTGATCTACTGCCTCTATGTCGTCCTGCCTTTTTAGACAACACCCGCGTATTTTCAATCGTTCAAACGTTTTATACCGTACACACGAAAATTCGTGATTTACCAATTTTTCAACAAAAAACGAATCCAGTTCATCGAACCAGTTACTGACAAGTTGCGCCGCTACGTGTCCATATTCAAAATATCCTCCATTCGTTGTATTCGGATCAACTTCTGTGAACATAAACCGCAACAAAACGTTTAAACTACTTTGTGTTTTAAACAAACCTAAAACCCTGGCCGCTTCTCTACGCCTTTCTTCATTGCTATAGCCATTTTCGAATAATAACCGTGCTACTAAATCCTCTAAGTCTTTTGTTAACAATTCAGGATGATCCTTCAAAACAACATATAAAATTCGTAAAACTTTGATATGATTTACTCTAATTTTCACTTTCTGCTGAAGATACTTTTTAGCATATTTTATTATTGATTTGGGATTATAACCTACGAGGTCGCTTTTTATACAATCATCGTTTTGCACTATCCCAGTCAAAGCAAGAATCTGTGCTTTAGGATGCCTGACATGTTCCATTCGATAAATACCAAGCGGATATCGCTTTGCTAAGCTATCAACGGCTTCATCCCCAATCGCTGCTAATACACGTGCGGCACTTTTAAATTCCCCACTAACATACGGGAACTCTTCATTCTCGTCCAACCCTTTTTCATAACTATCACACTGGCTTTTTATCACAGTCTCTCCGCCTATTGCCGTCAAAGCGTCTTCTGTACTATATTGAATGTTATAGTATGAACTATCTACTCCTTCATAAGCTACTCCCTTTAAACATTTTTTTTGAAGTTCTAAAAGCGCTTTTACAGTTCGTTCGTTTCTAGCTTTTTCTCCCATTTTTTCTAAAAGACGAGTGGCTTTGTATATTTTTTTATAATCCATCGCATTGGGATCCTCAATCGTATTTGTTAACTCGGTAACCGCAAGTTCCCACCCTTCTCCAACTAAAAAATCTTCAAGCTTTTTCTCATCACGCTCAAGCAAAAATTTTTCCTCTATTATAGCGCCCTGAACAAGAGCTTTTACAGCTGGCTCTATTCCTCTCTCCGCCATTTCAATAAACGCGCCTATCGTCTCTTTGTTCGCAAAACTATAATTGATAAAGGTATCTGTCAAAATATCAATAG
>JBDRLO010000004.1:0-3292 GCA_043812935.1 Candidatus Omnitrophota bacterium | reverse complement strand
ACACAATCTATTAGTCATAGTCGACGGCGCTTCCGCACGCGCAGGCACACCCTCAAACGAAGAGAACGCTTTGAATCCCGGTGAGCTGAGCGTTGACCGCGTTCTAACGGATGTTCTTACAATCGCC
Source organism: Candidatus Omnitrophota bacterium (assembly GCA_043812935.1). Lineage (GTDB taxonomy): Bacteria > Omnitrophota > Gorgyraeia > Tantalellales > Tantalellaceae > JBDRNE01. Next base: position 3,165 of record JBDRLO010000004.1, on the reverse strand, counting down.
CGAAGAATCGGCGCGAAGCGCATGGTAATTGACTCCATTCCTGCAATGGCTTTCCAAATGGAAAGCGAACACGCAATACGCAAGGCAATCCTGCGGATGGACCAAATACTCTCCAGATCCGGCATGACCAGCATAATAACTACCGAACTGCCGGAACAGTCGATGAAAGAAGGCACCCTATACTTCAGCAAATACGGAGTTGAAGAGTATGTGGCGGACGGGGTTATACTACTTAGTTCAATAAACCTCGGAAACCAAGTCGCCAGAACCATTTACATCCGCAAAATGCGAGGAACGAAGCACGACATGAACATACATCCCGTGGAGATAGGTGAAACTGGCCTGACGGTAAAAAAAATCGGGAGTTTGGGGTAAACATACATGCCAGAAGAAAAACGAGTGGGTTTCGGTATTCCAATTCTTGACGAAGCGTTATCGGGAGGCATACCAGAAAAAAACATAGTTCTTGTTTCCGGAGGCGCTGGCACGGGTAAAAGCACATTGTGCGTGCACTTTTTATGCGAAGGTATAGGAAAAAACGAAAAAGTCATGTATATTTCAACAGAACAGTCATTGGAAGAAATGACTCGCCAAGCAAAAGGAGTAGACCCTGACTTTCCAAAGCACGTTGAGGAAAACAAACTCAAATTCATGGAAATAGATGTGTTGGGTGATGAAGGCTTCCTGGAAAAAATCTACACGGAAATCGAAAAATTCAAACCAAAACGGATAGTAGTAGACTCACTGAGCACATTTTCAGAATTCGCGGCAACAACTGATTTTGCAAGAAAAATACTGATGCAACGAGGCGGAGTGGCACAGAGGAACATAGACCAGATAATCCCGCAAGAACTATCCGAAAGAACTCTCTCAAAACGCATGCTCGGTTCACTGATCGCGAAAATCCGCGGTTTCGGCGCAACAGTACTAATGACTTCAGAACTGCCGGAAAAAGGCGAGCGGCTCAGTTCCGATGGAATAAGTGAATTTATTACAGATGGAGTGGTTTTACTCTACTACTTCGAACTCGGCGATGTTGAAGAACATGCAGCGAAAATTCGTAAAATGCGATACACAAGTCACGAAAAGAAACCATTAATATACACCCTAACAGAAAAGGGAATAGACATAAAAGAAGAAACCACACCACTAATGTGAGGAAACAAAATGCTAGACATGGTAGCGAAATTATTACTCCACAAACAACTGAAGTTTGAACTGGGAAAAATAACGCTACTAGAACAAAGAGTAGCAATGCTTCCATTGTTTAACGTCGTAGAATTACAAAAAGAATTAGAGAGAAAAGGATTAGAAAACACACTTTACTACACAAACAAAAAATTCGGAAGAGAGTGGACCAGCAAAATATACAAGAGTTTCAAAATGAACGAAAACCAGATATTTGAATGGGGAATCAACAGCGTGTCACTTGCAGGTTGGGGAAAAGTCGAACTAGCAGAAAAAAATCTCGAAAAAAACAACATAAAATTCAGATTAATTGACTCGGGAATGTCATACTATTACGGTAAAACAGAAAAACCGGTGGATCACATCTTTCGCGGAATGATAGCAGGAGCCATGAGCGCGGTTTACGGTAAAGACTTAGATGCAGTAGAAACAAAATGTAAAGCCCAAGGGAACCCGATATGCGAATTCGTAGTGCAACCAAAAGAAATGTTTGAAAATAGCGATATTGCAAAAAAACAGTTGAAAGAGCAGAAAACATGAAAATAAATATAGCAATAGTAGGCGCGGGGATTGCCGGATTATCCGCCGCAGAAAAATTAAGCAAAAATAATAAATTCAAGGTAGTTGTGTTTGAAGAAGAGGCAGGAATAGGTGGCAGAACAAAAGTAGAAGAATACCGAGGAGTAACAATAGACTACAGTGCACAATTTTTGTTTAGTAATTTTGAAACCATAATGAAAAGCCTAAACGAAAACAAGATGAATGATAAAAAACATATAATAAAAAAAAGTTTGTTTTCTTTTTACAAGAATAAAAAAATGCACCCATTTACTGTAGTAGGATTATTCAAATATACGAGCACAAAAGAAAAAAGAGAATTGTTGACACTTGCAAAGAAACTGCGCGAAAATTCGCAACTATTAAAATTCACGAATGTTAGAACCAATGAAGAACTAGACTCAGATTCTTTCACAAACTGGCTTCAAAAAATAGGTTGCGAAAACCTCGTAGAATACATCGCACAACCAGTAACCTCAGCTCTATCACTAACACACCCCGAAAAGATTTCTGCAGCATATGGACTAGCTCTCGTTAATGCTACGCTGACTAAAAAAATAATGAGCTTAAGCGGAGGAATAGGCGAGATATGCAAAAAAATGCACGGAAATATATTGAAAAATGGAAGCACAGTAATAACAAATGAAAAAGTTAAAAGAATTTCAATAGATGGGGACAAAATAGCGGGACTAGAAACGAACAATGGATTTTTTGATATAGATATAATAATAAACACCACACCCCTTCCACGAATCAAGGAAATAGCGAACAAACAAATCAAAGACATAACCGGAAAAGTAAAGTACTCACCAGCGATACAGACGTGGATACTTACGGAATCAGAACAGATAAAAAAAATGGCCCTGATGATGCCACGAATTGAATGGGAAGATAACATGGCACTCCTAGAAACATCAATAAAATCAGAACATCACTTACCCGCCGGAAAAAGTATGGTAGAAGTATTTGCATACGAAGAATACGCACGCAAATTAATGAACAAGGATGATAAATATATAGCAGAAAAAATCATAGAAAACCTAAAAGAAGTGGTTGGAATTAAAAAAGACACGGTAGAATGGATCAAAGTAAACAAAATAAAGAACGCAATACCGATACACTGTAAAAAATACTGCGAAACCGCCGAAAAAATAAACAACTTCAGAGAAGTAACCGGACTCTATTTTGCGGGCGATTTTGCCGCAATGCCATGCACAGAAACTGCCGCATGGAGCGGAAACATAACCGCAGAAAAAATCGAAAAAGAATATATCTAAATCATCGCAATTAAACCAAAAATTAGCGGTATAACCGCGGCAAGAAGAACGCTTATAGTTACTCCTTCTGCCTGAAAAACAAGATCGCGAAGCTCTTCTCGGTTAAACTGATCAATAACAAATTGTTTAACTTGTAGTTTTT
>JBDRLO010000003.1:0-10459 GCA_043812935.1 Candidatus Omnitrophota bacterium | reverse complement strand
TTGTCTATTAAAAAATTGAGTTTTGTAAACAAGTTCATATTCTCATAATCCGAATGACGGCGAAACCCATCTGTTGATTTCATATCCATATCCACATAACACCCGACTTTTTCCAGGCCCAAAGATGTAGAAACTTTATAATCCTGAGTATTAAATGTACCGGAAGAAACACTTACTTCACTTTTCGCGCCCGCTTCAGGCATTTTAGTTATAATATTAATAACTCCTGCCATTGCATTATCCCCATAAAGCGCGCTTGCCGGTCCCCGCAGAATTTCTATCCTTTCAATGTTTTCTAAAGATATCAAATCCCAATCCACAAGTTTATCTTTACCTTTATTCTGAGGAATCCCGTCAACAAGCACTAATTGGTGGGTTGACATCCCTCCCCAAAAACCGCGCATATTAACTCTGCCCGCAGTACCTACTCCAGAAGCATCATAAACATAAATACCTTCTGAATTTTTCAATAAGTCCGGCACGTTTTTCGCGCGAGACTGAGCAATTTCTTTTTCAGAAATAATCGTTACGGCTGATGAAACCTCCGACAAATCCTCTCCTGTCCGCGAAGAAGTTACAACTATAGGGTCTAAAACCACGACATCATTATCAGAACTTTTTTCACTCTCAGCGAAACACGCCCCATCTATAATATTCCAAAAACAAAATACAACTAACAAAACTAACCTCAAAACTCTTTTTCTCATACCTTTTTCTCCTTTCTTTTCCCTCGAAAATACTTCCAATATAAGCAATCGACCGGACTACTCAACCCGAGATTACCGTTGCGGGGCAGTGAAAGGAATCTCACCTTCACTTCCTTTGCTTATTTGGTCCTAATTTTTAATGCATCCAACGTATGTCGCATATCGTATGTCGTGTGTCGAATAGATTTAACATGACGGACAGGCACGGGGGCCTGTCCCTACCGGTAAACCAGCAAACCGGGCTAACCGACCAACCGGCCAACTGGCTAACCGGCTAACCGACTAACCGGCCAACTGGCTAACCGGCCAACCGGCTAACTGGCTAACCGACTAACCGGACTAACCGGCCAACCGACTAACTGGCCAACCGGCTAACCGGCCAACCGGCTAACCGACTAACCGGCCAACCGGACTAACCGGCTAACCATCAATATTCTATCCCTTTCCTTTTCTCTATACCTTTGTCATAGGGGTGTTTCACTTTCATCACTTCACTTACCAAATCCGCTTTTTTAATTATGTTTTCAGGACATCCCCTGCCGGTTAAAACTAATTCCATTTTCTCCGGTTTCGCGTCCAATAAATCCAAAATTTCTCTTTCCTCAAGAAACCCACGCCTCAAAGAAACAATAATTTCATCCAGTATTAAAACATTGTATATTTTGTGTTTAAAAAGTTCCTGAATAAACCGCACCCCTTTTAAACATTCTTTTCGTTCTTCCAGCGGGTCTATGTCTTTAGAAAAACATAGAGATTTCTCAGCAAAAGAGTAAAGATCCACTCCAATTTTTTTCATAACCAATAACTCTCCGCTTTTCGCATGATGAACCGGCTTATGAAAAGAAATATAACAAACTTTCTGGCCGTGCCCCCTTGCCCGGCAAGCTAATCCAATAGCAGATGTTGTTTTTCCTTTTCCTTCCCCCGTATAAACTTCAATCAGCCCTTTTCTTTTCATGCGCTATCCTTTCTTCTTCTGAAACCAAAAAAACACAAGGTTTTCCAGAAATCGGGTTTTCCCTTACAACAACAAGAGTTTTGTAGACTTCCTCTATTGTCCTATATTTCAACACTTCTTCAGGTCTTCCCATTTCATGCACACGTCCTTTATTAATGAGAACCAGCTTATGACAATATTCACTTGCCAAATTAAGGTCGTGCAAAACCATGATAACTGTAATACGTAGTTGGCTGTTTAATTTTTTTATAAGATCTAAAATTTTTATCTGGTGAGTTATATCTAAATATGCTGTCGGCTCATCTAACATCAAAATCCGCGGTTCTTGCGCCAAAGCTCTGGCAACAACAATAAGCTGACGTTCCCCACCGCTTAATTCATGCAAAAATCGATCTCTAAATTCAAGAGTACCGGTTAAAGCCATGCTTTCCTCAACTATTTCTTTATCTCTTTTTGTTTCAAAAAAATGAAAACTTTTAAAATGCGGCATTCTTCCGAGAAAAATAAATTCTTCCGCTGTCATAAAATTTGTAGGCGCATTTTGAGAAACCACCGCTATTTGACGGGATATTTCTTTTATGTTCATACTTCGTATATTTTTTTCATTTAAAAATATGTTCCCGCCGCGAAGCTTTAACACTCTCGTCATTGCCCGAAGAAGCGTTGTTTTACCAGAACCATTCGGTCCTATTATCCCGACAAGTTCCCCTTTTTCAACTTCAAGGCTAATATTGTTAATAACAATCTTAGAACCATACCCGCAACATATATTTTCCATTCTAAACATTATTTTTATCTCCCAAAAAATATCTTCCTTTTATTTAAAGCATAAATAAAAAGACCTCCGCCCAGGATACCGGTAATAACCCCCACAGGAAGCTCCATAGGCGCGATAACCGTACGCGCAAGAGTGTCGCAAAATATTAAAAAAGCTGCGCCTGACAAAAAACTCGTAACTAAAAGAATCCTGTAATCAGAGCCTACAAACATCCGCACAAAATGAGGGACTGCCAATCCAACAAATCCAATCATACCCGATATTGAAACACTTAACCCTGTCAACACCGAAGCTAGAATAAAAAGCAGTCTTTTGGTACGCTCCGTATTAACTCCCAAATGCTGAGCTTCTTCTTCTCCCAGAGAAAAAGCATTAAGGTCAAAACAAAAAAAGTACGAAATAAAAAAAGCAACTATTGAAACAAAAACCGTCACTTTTATAAGAAACACATCCGGCGTTTCCAAAGAACCCATTATCCAGAAGACAATACCATGAAGATCTTCCGCTTTTGAAACCGACATAATCAGCATAATCAAAGCTGACGCGATAAAACTCATCATTACTCCAGTCAAAAGAAGTTCCTTAATATTCAATATGCTTTTTTTTACGCTTAAAAAATACAACAGAACTACAACGATCGCGGCTCCTAAAATCCCAGAAATAGGAAAAGTAATCAAACTATACGCTTGGTGAAAACCTAATACAATATTCAGACAAACAAAAAGAGCGGATCCGCCCGAAATACCTAAAGTATAAGGTTCAACCAACGGATTTCTAAAAAGACCTTGCAGAATAATCCCTGCTAAACTTAAAGCCCCGCCCACCGCAAAACCCAAAATAATACGAGGAAAACGAATGTCCAAAAGAATGCTTCGCTGAATGCTGTCCGTATTCTGAAAAATTATGGAAAAAATTTTTCCTGCAGGCAAATCCGCTGATCCGACACATAAAGAAAAAATACTAACAGTTAAAAGGATAGCACAACATAACAATATCCAAAAAATCCAGTTAATAATTCGTTTTTTCATTACACTCCTCCAGATTCGGGATGCAGTATTTTAACTATTCTTTTAAGTGTTTCGGCAAAAATTAAAGGAGTGGGACTGGCCACAGCATCGGAATCCATAATATAAATCCTGTCATTTTTGACTGCGTTTAGCGTACCGAATCTCTGCCAGGCTTTCTTTTCTTCTCGTCCGTTAATCCCCATAGTAACGATAATAATAACATCCGGATTATCCTGCAAAACCTTTTCCCGCGAATAAACAGCACTTTTTAAATTCTTTGCGATATTGATTCCGCCGGCAAATTCAACAAAATCATTAACAAATGAATCCCCTTTTACCGTAACCAAAGGTTTCGCTCCTACCTGAACAAAAACTTTGGGTTTAACACTATTTTCAACACTTTTCTTGATATAATTTACTTCCTCTTCTACTTGACTTATTATTCTTTCGGCTTCAGCTTTTTTACCTACAATTTCGCTTAATCTCAAAAACTGCCCGCAAATTTCAATAAAAGACTTCGCTGACGGAAAAGTAATGACTTTTACTTTAAGTTTCCTTAATTTTTCTATTGCTTTAACATTTGTTAACGATGTAGCAAGCACTAAATCAGATCGAAGCGCTACAACCTTTTCTAAATTTACTTCACGAACAGTACTCACCTTTTCTTTTTGTTTCGCCGCAAGAGGTCTATCGCAATAGACAGTACACCCGACTATTCTGTCTTCCTCTCCTAAAATATAAAGGTCCTCTGTTAATGCCGGTCCCAAAGAAATAATCCTCTGAGGGCATTCTCCTTCAGCCTGGGCAAAAGTATTTAACGAAAAAAGTGTTACAAACACAATAAATAATACTTTCATAAAATAACTAATATATCCTTTCCACTTTATTTTTTAAAGGTATACCCTTGTACAGAATAGACACGTTTCTTAAATGTTTTTCAGCTGACAGTTTCGCACTAAACATCTCTTTTTCAGTGGGCCGACGAAAACAATTTTTTTTTACCGGCAAGTATCTTCTGCTTGGAATATACGCGTCAATACGATAAGGAATCCTTTCATCAATTTCAGCAATAAATGAAGAAATTTTTTCTACTTCACGGCAATCTATGTAGCCTGGTATAAAAATACTTTCGGCGCGCAGTTTTATCCATGAAAATTCCGCATACTTTTTAAAATTATTCATCACTTGTTCCGGATTATTTCGCCCTGTAAAAGTTCTAAAAATATCGGAAGACACCGCTTTTATACTAACACAGACTTCGTCAAGTATCCTTTCTTGTATATGTCTATATCCATTGGTAATAAGCGTATTATAAGAAGAAAAACGTTTCTTGATTCCCTCAGCCAAACTTAAAAAATCAGAATCAACTGTCGGTTCTGACCCTAAAAAAATAACTTTATCAAATGACACCGACGCTAAATAAGATATAACTTCTTTGGTAATTAGCACTTTATTGGTTTTACTATTTTTCCCATCTTCATTTAAATGAGAATCTTGCGGCGTAGACTTCCTAACACATCCTTTACAGGAAAAATTACATTTTTCATTAAAAAAAAGGCAAACTTGCCTCAACCCCGGCGAATAAGTAATGTGATAAACTCCCATAGATTCCTATATAAAAATTTTTAATGTGAAATTTCCAAGAAAGCATGTTTATCGCTAAATATCTTCTTTCCAGTAGTAAAATCTACTTTCTTTTTAAAGATAGGACCGTCATAAACAAACGTATGATATTCTCCGCCTTCACCACAAAGATCAACTGATTTAACTTTGCTCAGATCAGAAATAAAGTTTTCGTCTATTTCTCTCCCCAACCATTCCGCGCCCAGCAAATCACGTTTTACCGCAACAACAAGAGCTTTAAAACCCACTTTAATAAACTCTGAAAGAAGCTCATCTCTTCTTCCCTGCCATATCGGAAAAATCGAATTTACACCTGTTTCTTGACAAACTCTCTCCACCCAGCCCCTATGTTCATCTAAATCAATATCCCCAAACACTCCACTTTGCACATCTTTTTGTTTGATAGCTAAAACTGTCTTCTTAAATGCACTTTCATAATTATTCCATGTTGTTTCCTGCTGAATAATCGGCACATCCATAGCCTCTGCCTGCGCTTTTAATAAATCCGCGCTTATACCATGTGTTCGGGACTTTTTGCCGTCTTCCGAAATCATGTTTAAAAGGCATATTGCCTCAACTTTTTCATATTTTACAGCTCTATAAAACGATAAACTAGCATCCTTACCTCCGCTCCACGAAATAAAACTTTTCATTTGGTTTCCCTCCAATCTAAAACACATCCACAAATTTTACAATGAAACGCATCTACTTTCATTCCCGCACCGCATCCCGGACACTCTTTTTCCTCTGTCCCGGGCTTTGGAATCTCCCCGATAACCCTCTGATAAACTTTGTAGTAATAAAAATGTTCTTTGTTTATGAATTTTATGGGCAATTTTTGTGCTTCCTCCTTCCATTCAGCATCGCTGACTTTTGAAGTGATAACTTCTCTTATTTTGTCCATTCCCGACCCGCATTCTAAAGGCCTTTTTGTTTGCCAACAAGTTCGTTTCGGCAACATATCTTCAAAAGCCTTCCGCAAAATCCATTTACCCCATGTTTGTTCATTTTCATTTTTAATTTTAAATTCTCGCGGCATTTTTACAGCCAAATCTATTACATATTCATTCAAAAAGGGCTGATTGATATGCATATTAAAATGTGCCGCCAAATCATTAGAACTAAACGTCATTAAACTGGAAATTCTTTTTATATATTCCTCCAGATCATCCATTTTACGCATAAACGAATACCCTGCAAAAAGTTCATCACTTCCGTCCCCGGCCAAAATCTCCTTTATACCCATTTCCTTCGCTTTTTTTAGTCCAAAATACACAACCATGTCATTAGGTATTGCCGGATCAAAACTTTTGAGTAATTTTATTACTTCAGGAATAATTTCTATTGCTTCTTCGATCTCCACCTCTTTACGAAAATAATCAAGATTCAGAAATTCCGCGAGATAAGACGCATAAGAAATATCTTCTCCGTACGTCTTCAAGCTCACATTTATGGCCTTCATTTTAGGATTAATAGCCGCCAAAACCGAAGAATCCAATCCCCCTGAAAAAAGAAGCCCTAATTCACCCCTCTCCGGAACCGCTTCACAAATACTATTTTTCAGCTTCAAAATAATCTCTTTCACAACTCCTCCTTAAACGCGTTAATCAGTTTTAAGTTTTCTTTACGGCTGCGAACAGCTATGCGTATATACTGACTTTTAAAAGTGCGAAAATTTTTGCAATCTCTAACTAAAATTCCTTTTTTCGCAAGCCTTGCTTTAAAATCCTGAGAACTATGTCTCTTGGCGGTCATCTTTATTAAAATAAAGTTCGCGTCAGACGGAAAACATTGTAAAGTCCCAAATCGGGATAATTGTTTCAATAAAAACCTTTTTTCTTTTTCAATAATATCATACGTTTTCAAGGCATATTCCGTGTCTTCCAAAACCAGTTCACCAGCAATCTGTGCCAAAAAATTAACATTCCACGGGAGTTGATACTGTTTTAATTTTTCAATAACATCATGGTGCGCAACAAGATAGCCTAACCGCAACCCCGGAATAGCAAAAAACTTTGTAAAACTGCGCAAGACAACTATCCTTTTATTTCCTACAGCTTCCGTCACCAAAGTATGCTTATTCTGCTCCGGCAAAAAATCCATAAAAGCTTCATCTACAACTAAACATTTTTGGTGACGAATCACGGCATGTTTTCGATTTTTTATCAGAAGATTCCCCGTGGGGTTATTCGGGTTACAAACAAAAAAAATGTCGGGATTTGCGCTATTTCCGGGAACCTCTAAACAAAATTGATGTTTTTCCTTCAACCGCAAAAAAGTTATATCAGTTTTAACCAAACGTAAAGCTCTTTCATATTCTGAAAAAGTCGGAACAGGAATAACTGCCGTTCGCGGTTTATAAACATTTGCCAAAAGATAAATCAGTTCAACCGAACCGTTACCTACCAAAATATTGTTTTCTTTTATCCCCCAGTAATCGGCAATTTTTCGGATCATTTTGGAATTATCCGGATCCGGATAATTTAATATTTTTTCAAAATTATCAAAAAGTTTATTTTTCAAACTTTCAGGCATATTTAACGGATTTATATTTGCGCTGAAATCAATTAATTTTTTACCATATTTTTTTTCAGCTTCGTATAAGTTCCCGCCATGCGTAAAATTTATATTACCCATTGATATAAAACTCCTCCCAAAAGCATAAAAAAGGAAACAATCAGGCTTATATTTAAAGCTATGCGAATAAAGGAACTTTTTACAGCATTTTTCTCCTCGCCAATATAAGGTTTTTCAACAATTTTTCCGGAATATAATGACGCACCGCCAAGCCTTATACCTAAAGCACCTGCCATAGCCGCTTCAGATATGCCACTATTAGGTGAAAGATGTTTTTTCCCATCCCTTATCATAATTTTAAAAGAAGATATGAAATTCCGATTGTATACCCCGGAAGCAATTGTTATTAATATTCCCGTAATACGCGCCGGAATATAATTTAAGAGGTCATCTGACTTCGCTGAAAACCATCCAAAATTACAATACTTTTCATTCTTATACCCCACCATAGAATCCAAAGTATTGACACTTTTGTAAATCATTGCTAAACCCGGCCCGCCTAGAACCAAATAAAAAAGCGGAGCAACGATACCGTCATTAATACTTTCCGCCACGCTTTCTATTACGGCTTTGACAACTCCTGTTTCATCTAAATACCGGGTATCCCGTCCGACAACTCTGGAAAGCATAAAACGCGCCTTTTCAATAGAGCCATTTTCAATTTCTTTTAAAACTGCTGCTGCTTTCACCCTTAAATCTTTTACGGCAAGCGTAGTATAGGCCAAATATACCCACACAAAACTTCCAAATATCGGATTGATTCCCCTCGAAAGAATTAAAACCCCGTAAGTCAAAAAACCAGTTATACCCACGACTAAAACTGCCAAAAACACGCCTTTAATACGTTCTTTTAAAAATCCGCTTTTACGACCCAAAAGCTTTTCCAAAAAAGTAATTAATCCCCCCATCAACCGTACAGGATGCGGCAACCATTCAGGATCACCAAAAACCAAATCAGTAATATAACTACAAATTAATAAAATCATTGCATTTTCATAAAAATTATTAAAAATAAAAGAAAAGTTATTTCCGCTATTTCACTAGCGGCACCGATTGTATCACCCGTCATACCTGTAATCCTTTTTTTTACACGTTTAGTAAAAAACATTACCGGTAAAGTTGAGATCAAAACAATCGCTATACCTTTAACACCCGTTAAAACAAACACAAAGCTAATTAAGAAAACAGTCGCCAGGAAAAATTCTTTTTTAGTCACATAATCCATAAAAGATTTCGCCTTGCCTTCTTCTCGTACATAGTCAAACCTAAAACATACTGCAACCTGAATCCACCTTGCAAACATTGTCATTACAATAATTGTTTTCCAAAAAATATTCGGAGGAACACTCATCAGCAAAACAAACTTTAAAAGAAAAAGACAAATTAGCCCTATTACTCCTATAGCACCGATTCGGCTGTCACGCATTATATCTAAAACCTTTTCTTTGGAATTTGTACCGTAAAACCCGTCGCATGCATCACCGAATCCATCCAAATGGATTGCACCGGTTAGAACACTGGAAACAATCAGAACCATTGCAACACCAATATCCTTCGACAAAAAACTAAAAGCTATATAAGTTACTGCCGATAGAGAACCTATCACAGCTCCAACCATCGGAAAATATGTTAGGGCTTTACCCAAATCCCGGCTGGTTATTTTTGCTTTGATTTTTACAGGCAGTATAGTTAAAAACTGTACTGCTAATATGAAATGTTTCATAAATCCTTTTCTTTAGAAACTCCGGCGCCATCAAACGTAGCCATTTGTGTCAAAACTTTCACCGCCGCATCCACCACTCCTATTGCTAAAGCCGCGCCGGTACCTTCACCAAGCCGTAAATTAAAATTCAAAAGAGGTTTAAGCCCCATATAGTCCAGAATAATTTTATGTCCTTTTTCAACGGAAGAATGCGCGCTGATCATGTAATCTTTTGTTTTAGGTTCTAATTTATAAGCGATAAGCGCGGCGGCAGAAGAAATAAACCCATCGACTACAACCGGTACTCTTCTGGAACACGCGGCTAAAATCATCCCGGCTAATCCCCCTATTTCAAAACCACCGACTTTTGCCAAAACATCTATCGCGTCATTTGCGTCCGGGTTATTAACATCAATGGCCTTTTTTATTATTTCTCTTTTTATGTTTAACTTATCATCAGTTATACCCGTACCCCTGCCGGTCATGCTGATTACATTTGCGCCGGTTATAACTGAAGCTATCGCGCTTGAAGCAGTGGTGTTGGCAATCCCCATGTCACCTGTACCCGCTATATCTATACCAGGCATATCACTTGTTTCTGAACAATATTTTTCTTCAAAAATTTCTATCCCGTTTTCTAATGATTTAACTGCCTCTTCTCTTGTCATTGCCGGCATTTCGGCCATATTCTTCGTACCGTAATTTACTTTCTTTATAATTAAATCCGGGTGCGTTTCCAAATCACAGGCAACTCCTAAATCAGAGATAACTACTTTTGCCCCAACATGATTTGCCAAAACATTGATTCCTGCCCCGCCTACTAAAAAATTGTAAACCATCTGCAGCGTAACTTCCTGTGGGAACGCGCTAACACCTTCTAGCGCAACACCATGATCACCTGCCATAGTAAAAATTACTTTATTATTTAACTGCGGATTCTCGTTTTTTGTAATTCTCACCACCTGCTTTGCAAGTTCTTCCAAAACACCTAAACTTCCTTTTGGTTTAGTAAGATTATCCAGCCTTTTTTGTGTCTTTTCGTCCCAAGAATTATCAACCTTCTCAATCCTGTCTATTGTCTCTTGAAGTTTTTGCATCTTTTCTCCT
>JBDRLO010000002.1:0-6364 GCA_043812935.1 Candidatus Omnitrophota bacterium | reverse complement strand
CAAGGTAAGCCTTAATGTGTTTTATTTTCCCTCTCTAATATTTTCGTTACACAACATTAAAGCCGGATGGAAAAGATGGTACCGGTTATGGCGCCAGGCTGTTATTCGTTTTGCCGGCTGGATAACCATGCAGAAATGGCAGTCAGCCTTTAAAAAGAATGGTTTTTTAAAAAAATTGCGTAAAGCGGAAGAGCATTTAAAAAAACGCTAAACAAAGCCAACTACCGTTCATTAAATTACTTTAATGTGGTTATGGAGAGGAGGATTATGAATATGTTTAAATGGTTCTCGATTTTTATCATATTTTTTGTAGCAGTTCTGGGAGGATATTATCCTCTGGTGAAAAGGGATAAATCTCGTGGGAAAAAGGGGTTGCCGACAGGAGAATCTTTTACCGCAGGTGTGTTTTTAGCTCTTTCTCTAGTCATAATGCTTCCCGCGGGATTACATTTATTTGGCATGTCCTTTCCTGATATCAATTACCCGCTTGCCGCTATTTTTGTTATCGCGTCCTTTCTTTTTCTTCTTGCTTTAGAACAGCTTTCCGCGAATTTAAAGCAGAAAGAAGAAGGGGATTTGATTTTTTCAGGACCGATTATTCCGGTTATTATGACCATAATGATAGCTATTCCTTCTTTTCTTTTGGGCTCGGCTATTGGTATAAGCCCGGCTTTGCAGGCGGAATTTATTTTAGTAGCAGTGCTTGTTCATAAAGGATCTGCGGGATTTGGCCTTGCGTTAACAATGGCAAGAAGTACATTAACAAGAATGCAAACATATTTTTTATATCTGCTTTTTGCGCTTTCAACACCTTTTGGTATTTTTGTGGGAGCTGATATAAGTAAATTTTTGCGTGGGGATACAATAGTTATAGTAAAAGCTGTTATTTTGTCGCTTGCCGCGGGTGTGTTTTTGTATATGAGTACGGTTCATGGGTTAAGGCGGACCGCGCTTGTTGAACACTGTTCCGGGGTAAAAGGTTTTAGTTTAATGTTTTTAGGGCTTGTTATTACAGCTTTGGTTCGCTTGGTCTTGGGGTTGGCACATGCCGGATGAAACTTGGGGATAGCTTATTCTATTGCGGATAATATATGTCCGAGTTAGAAAGAGGAAGGCAGGCTACATTCTTGATGATGGCTCAAAACTCGCACAAGAGCTTCATTGGTAAATCCGGATTCTTACGCTTAATTAAAAAAAGCTTTTAAAGGGGGGGGAGTACCATATGAAAAAAGTTTTAGTAACGGGCGGTAGCGGATTTGTAGGATCATTTCTTTGTGAGGAGCTTCTTGCTAGAGGGTATGACGTGTCCGCGGTGGATAACTTTGCCACGTCTTCAAGGCCCAATATCGAGCATTTATTTAAAGAGAAATCTTTTCATTTTTTTGAAGAGAATATACTAAATGAGGGGTTTATGGATTACCTTGTTAAGGAATGTGACATAATTTTTCATTTAGCCGCGGCTGTAGGGGTGAAGTATATTCTAGAAAATTCGTTGCATTCCTTGCTTACCAACATTCAGGGGACGGAAATAGTTCTCAAGTTGGCAGATAAGTATAAAAAGAAAATACTGATTACGTCCACTTCAGAGGTATATGGAAAACATGTACGCAGGGCTTTTAAGGAAACAGATGACATGGTGATCGGCAATACCGGAATAAGCAGATGGAGCTATGCCATAGCAAAAGCTGTAGATGAGAGCCTTGCCTTGGCATATCACAAAGAAAAAAAACTAGCGGTGGTAATTGTTCGGTTATTTAATACGGTGGGTCCCCGACAAAGTTCCCATTATGGGATGGTGCTCCCGAAATTTGTGGAAGAAGCATTGTCAGGTAAACCGATAACTGTTTTTGAAACAGGCGAACAGGTGCGCGCGTTTACTTATGTTACGGATGTGGTTAAAGCTATGATAGGGCTTATTCTTTGTAAGAGAGCGGAAGGCGAAGTATTTAACGTAGGGTGTGGTTGTTCTCTGACTATCAAAGAATTGGCTGAGAGAGTGAAGGCTAAAACATCTTCGGATTCTGCCATATCTTTTGTTTCGTATAATAAAGCGTTTGGGGAATTCGCAAAAGATTTTCAGGACATGGATTTTAGATTGCCGGATATAAATAAGTTAAAAAGTTTTATAAAATTTGAACCCGAATGCGACATAGATGAAATGATAGATAAAATGATAGAGTTTTGTCAGCGTAAAGAAAAAGGGAAAATATGATATGAAGAAAAAAAAGAAAATTTTAGCAATTGATGATGAAGAAGATTTTTTGAGAATTCTTGAAGCGAGAATTCTTAGTGCCGGGTTTGATGTGGTTACCGCCAAAAGCGGTCAAGAAGCGCTTGATATGTTTGAGAATGAAAAACCGGATCTTGTTCTGTTAGATATTATGTTACCGGGAATAGGTGGGCTAGACGTGTTAAAAAAAATGCGCGAACAAAATAAAACCCTGCCGATATTTATAATAACGGCGTTTAAAAATGAAAAAAGATTTATGATAGCGAACGAGCTTAACGCGTCAGGTTTTATTATTAAAGGAGGAGATCTTACCGCGGAAATAGAGAAGATGAAGGAGATTATCGCGATAGCTGATAAATCCGGGAGAAAAGATGTGTGATTTTTATCGCAAGATAATGGTTAGCGTTTCAATATTTCTCGTGATAGAAGTAATTATGCCAGCGTTAATTAACGCGCAGGAAACAGCAAGTGTGGAGAAGCTACTTGAAAGACCGACGTTATCATTGAAAGCAATTGAATCTGGTTATGGCGAAAAGGACGAGATATATGCCAGTTGTTTTTATGAGCCGAGTAATATAAAACAAGGCGATCGTACAGGTCATTGGAACGAGCTTTACTATACGGCAGGTTATGTTCATAAAAAATTTAATGTATATACGCTTTTTTCTCAACAAGAACGTTTTGACGAAAAAGACAATACTGCGGCTTTGGGTATGTATGTGAATATTGATAAAGAGCAGTACGCGCATCTTGAGACGGGTTTTGGATGGGATGTTGATTTTATCTATCGGTTACAAAACATTGTTGAATATGGACATAGGTTATATAAAGATGTATTTTGGCAGTGTGGTTATATTTATAGAAATTACGCGAATGATACGCACCTTGTTAAACCAGGGCTTATTTATTATTTTGGAGATAGCTTTATGGCCATGGATTATGGAGTTTCCTTTAAAGAAAAGTTTGATCCGGCGCGGTTTGTGGCATTTAAAGGTGATTTCGCGATAACACAGTTTTTGCATTGGTATGGCGGCGCGGTATTCGGTGAAAGGTTATATGACATATACGAATTGAACGCGGCTCAGGAAAAGGGATTCATCTTATACAACGGATTAAGCTTGAAAATTTGTAAAGACATAAAAGTGCGC
This sequence comes from Candidatus Omnitrophota bacterium, assembly GCA_043812935.1. Lineage (GTDB taxonomy): Bacteria > Omnitrophota > Gorgyraeia > Tantalellales > Tantalellaceae > JBDRNE01. The sequence goes on along the minus strand of JBDRLO010000002.1, from coordinate 2,986 downwards.
GCGGGCTATTCTTATGGAAGTGAGAATCCGAAATTCATTAAACGTAGCATTAATTTTGGCATAAACGCTAAATTTTAAAACTTATGTATAACTATTATACGGAACTAATTTATCAAGTCGATGTGTTGCTCTTTGTGCTGTGCCTTTTTTTATTTCTTACAATATTTTTATATATGACAATTCGGTCGCGTTTCGAAAAAAGTCGCAATCGAAAATTGTGGAATATTAAAAAAAACGTTTTTAATTTTTTCACTTCAGGTGGGAGTTCCGCGGAGCGCGTGTTTTCGGCGGATACGCAGGGGATAACACCGAATGAATTTCTTGATATAGAAATGAATAGGGCGAGGGATTTTGTTTTTTTTAACGCGTCTGAGCAGAAATTGTTGAAAGAGAATTTCCTTGTTAAGGAAACAATAGACGCGACGAAAGAAACCGCGCTGAAAAAGGGTAATAAATGGCGCAGGATAGAAGCAATATTGCTACTTGGTTATGTGGGGACAGGAGAAGTTCTAGCGGTATTAGCAAAAACCGCGTTGCATAGAGATGAAGACATCGCGTATTTCTCGGTGAAGGCGTTAGCCCAGACAAAAACCATGGAATCAGTTAAATTACTTACGGAGATTTTTATTGTAAAAAAGAACTTAAGACAAATCATTGCCGCGTCTTTTGACGGACTTTCATCCAGAGTGGCTGACATATTTATAGAATTAGTTAACAAAGAAGATCCTTCTTTGAAGATATGGGCGCTTAATTTGGCCAGCAAGGTTGGTTCCAGTGGGCACATGAATATAATAAAAAAACTTACGATGGATCCTGTTGATGAAGTTCGCGCGGCGGCTTGTGAATGTCTTGGGAAAATTGGAGGGAAAGATGCCGTTACTTACATCGAGAAAAGGCTTGTCGATAAATCATGGTTTGTGCGTGCCCATGCCGTAATAGCTCTTTCGGAACTTTTAGGCGCGGCTTCACTGGCAAAAATGATGTCGCTTATAAACGATTCGTCTCTTACCGTTATTGAGAGTGTAAAAAATGCGCTAGAAAACAATATTGAGGAAGCCCTGCCGTATCTGAAAGATATTTTTAAGGGTAATGACGATCTTGCTAAAAAAGTAGCGATGGAAGCGCTTGAGGGGTCAGGACACCTTGAAGTTATAATTAGAGGCGCGTTTAAGGGGAAGGGGGTCAAACAAAAACAATATGAAGATATATTGAAAGATGTTTTGAGCTCAGGTGTTTATACCGGTCTTATTTCCCTAATAGCGCGATTTGATGACAACGAAAAAGCCAATTTTTTAAATAAATTACGTAGTATAAACTATGCGGCAAGTGAAGAACTTAAAAATTTCATATTAGGGAAAAAGTAGTATCCTATGAATACGGTTGTAACATCACAAATTATATATTGTGCTTTTCTCATATTTTTGTCTTACTATTTATGTCTGGTTGTTTTTTATTTATTCCAGGGATTAAATGGTGTTTTTGAAAGCAAAAGAAGATATTATCAGAATAAAGAACAGGATTATACGGCACAATATCTTTCTTCTTCGATTATCCCCGTAACGGTGATAATTCCGGCGCATAATGAAGAGCTATGGATTCGTGATAGTTTACTGTCAGTTCTTAATCTCAATTATCCTAGATGTGAGGTAATCGTGGTGGATGATGCCTCTACTGATGGTACTTTTCACATTTTAAACGAAATATTGAAGTTAGTTCAAATTGACCTTTATTATCCGAGACATTACCCGGACGTGGAGATTAAGAGCATTTATAAAAGTACAGTACATAAGGATGTTTATGTTATAAGTAACGTTTCCGGCAAAAAAAAAGCAGGTGCGTTAAACGCGGCTCTTGACATCGCGCACGGACAATATATTTGCGCTATGGATGCGGATACCGTAGTTGAACCAGACGCGTTACTTGAAGTTATGGCGCATATAGGGAGAGACCCGGACGGAATAATAGGTGCTGAAAGTTATTTTGGGCTTGCCAATGGATTTATTATCAAGGACGGAAAAATCGCGAAAAAGCAATTTTCCCTAAATCCTATTATTGCCAGTCAAAATCTCGAGTATATTAGGTCTTTCATTGGAAATAGAGTTGCCTGGAGCAAATACAATGCTGTACCAATTATCGCGGGTGGTTTTGGCGTATGGCGAAAGGATATGTTATACGCTTTCGGCGGGTATTCAAGTGATTTTACCTGCGAAGATCTTGAGATAACATTTAAGGCACAGGATTACATATCAAAAAAAAGGGGTAAAGGTTATAGAATCTTAAGCCTGCCGTATTGTGTTGGATGGACAGAAGGGCCAAGTAATATAAAATCATTAGTGTCTCAACGTGAACGCTGGCAAAGGGTGATTAATGAAACAATATGGAAGTATAAATATATGATGCTTAATCCAAAATTTGGTTTGTTTGCCTTTCTTACTGTGCCCTATTACGTGCTGTATGAAGTATTCGGTGTTTTTTTTGAAATAGCTAGTATAGCGTTTGTGACATGGGGGTGGCTTACAGGGGTGCTTAGACTAAAGACGTTTTTAGCATTTTTGGCGTTAATGATATTAGCGCAGAGTTTAATATCTCTTATTTCAATTTTTGCAATTGTACGAACACAAAGAGTGTTTAAAATGAAGTATATTTTATATCTTACTTTTTTGACAGGTACTGAATTTTTTTGGTATCGATGGATTCTATCGATAGCGCGCTTTATAGGTTGTTTAAAAACTATAATGGGTGTAAAATCTTTTACCAGTTACGAAAGATCCGGGCGTTAAGTTGGTTAGAATAAATTATAGCTATCCAATAAAAGGAGGTATTTATAAATGAAGATGAAGAATGTTGTAATAACTATTTGCGCGGGTCTTTTTCTTATTTTTATGATTCAGAACACACAGGTTGTTTCCATAAGATTTTTGTTTTGGAAGCTAAGTATGTCAAGAATCATTCTTTTAACGCTTGTTATGTTTATTGGTTTTTTAAT
>JBDRLO010000001.1:0-8413 GCA_043812935.1 Candidatus Omnitrophota bacterium | reverse complement strand
GTAATAAAGATTCTTTTTCATAATATGCAATAAGATCTTTTGTTCTGTCCGCATAAACGACCAACCGATTCTTCACAGTTTCAGGGTTATCATCTTGCCGCTGTATTAAACTTACACCGCAAGTATCGCAAATACCTTCTGTTTTCGGAGGCATATTTGTTACATGATAATTTTTCCCGCATTTCGGGCACAATCTCCGTCCGGAAAGTCTTTGAATCGCAACTTGTTCAGACGTACGAAAATACAATACCATATCCAAATCCCGGTTCTCATTTTTTAAAGAACTATCCAAAGATTCTGCCTGTACGCGTGTACGAGGATAACCATCCAGAATTACACCGCTTCCCGCGTCGGGTTTATTCATGCGTCCGATCACAGCGCGTGTTACGATTTCATCCGGAACCAGCTCACCTTTGTTCATATACCCTTGCGCCGCTTTACCAGCTTCAGTTCCTTCCTTTATCGCTTCACGAAGCATATCCCCCGTTGAAATATGCAAAAACCCGTACGCTTTTTTTAATAGTACCGCCTGCGTACCTTTACCCGCTCCCGGAGGGCCTAATAAAACAAGATTCATTTTATTTTCTGAAGTCATGATAATCGGCTCCTGACTCTTCCTTTTTTCAAAAAACCTTCATAATGGCGCATAAGCATATGCGATTCAATCTGCCGCATTGTATCCAGCATAACTCCAACAATAATCAAAAGTCCGGTACCGCCGAAAAAACTCGCGACTAAAAATGGAATCCCTATCTGGCTGTTAATAACACTCGGCAATATAGCAATTATCGTCAAAAATATAGCACCCGGCAAAGTTATCCGCGTCATAATAAAATCTAAATATTCAGCTGTCTGTTTACCTGGCCGTATGCCTGGAACAAATCCGCCAAAACGTTTCATGTTGTTTGCCATGTCAACAGGGTTAAACGTAATCGCCGCGTAAAAATAGCAAAAGAAAAGTATCAAAAGAGCGTATACCACATAATAAAGCGGCCGGCCCATCATTAACGCGCTGGCTACCCCCTGTAAAGCACGATGCGGAACAAATCCTGCAATCGTTGCCGGAAACAAAATAATTGACTGCGCAAAAATAATCGGAATAACACCGCTTTGGTTCACCCTAAGCGGGATATAAGTGCTCTGTCCCCCGTATATCTTTCGACCCACAACCCTTTTCGCGTATTGTATGGGTATTTTTCTCTGGCCCTGAGTAATCAACACAACCGCAACTATCACCGCTACAAACATAAACGCCAAAAAAACTATTTTAAACGGATCAATCTGAGCCTGCCCCTGTGTCCCAGGCATTGCCAAAGATACAAGCTGAATTATAGCCGCAGGAAGCCTTGAAACAATACCTGCCGTAATTATCAATGAAATACCGTTGCCGATTCCTCTTTCCTGGATCTGTTCACCCAACCACATAATAAAAGCCGTCCCTGTAGTCAGAGTAACAACAGCCAATATCCTAAAACCCCAGCCGGGATACTGTACAATCTGCATACCCTGAAAATGCGCAGGGTTTTCCAGCCATAAAGAAATAAAAAACGACTGCACAACTGAAAGTATTACTGTACCGTACCGGGTATACTGCGTTATTTTTTTACGGCCTTCTTCCCCTTGCCGGGCAAGCCGTTCCAAAGCCGGAATAACCGTAGTCAACAGCTGTAAAATAATAGACGATGATATGTAAGGCATTATTCCTAACGCGAATATTGTCAACCGCGTCATCGCGCCGCCGGAAAACATATTCATAATCCCGAATAAAGTTCCCCCTGATGATTTCGCTATATTATCAAAGAACATTGACAATTTAAGTCCGTCAATACCTGGTGTCGGAACAAACGCCCCTATTCTAAAAACCGCAATGAGCCCTAATGTTACTAAAATCTTCCGTTTCAGATCAGGAATTCTAAAAATATTAGAAATTGATTCAAACACATTTGCTCCTTAAATAAGTTTTGCGTAATACTCTGTCAAACTGCTACAAAAATCAAACCAATAATTTAAACAACCGGTTCACCTTTTCTAAGTATATCTTTATATGCAACTATTTCAGTTTTTCCATCTGCCTCTTCAATAGCTTTCTTCGCGGCTTCGGAAAACGCACAAGCCTTAACCGTTAATTTCTTGGTTAACTTTCCTTTACCAAGAACTTTAATAGGCAACCGCTTTGTTTTTATAATCTTGTTTGCCGATAAGAAATCACTGTCAACAATTGTACCGTCTTTAATCAAATTAGCTTTTTCAAATGTTCCAATATTAACAATAACCCATTTTTTAGCAAATTTATTTGTAAATCCACGTTTCGGCACACGCCGTACCAAAGGCATCTGACCGCCTTCAAACCCAGGATTATATGTACCTCCGCCCGAACGTGATTTTGCTCCTTTATGTCCTCGTCCCGAAGTTTTCCCTCGGCCGGAACCAATGCCCCTGCCTTTTCGTTTACCTTTTCGTTTGTTCGCTTTTGGTTTTCGTATATCTTCTATTCTTAATCCCATGTTTTTTCCTTTTCTACTTTTATCAGCAAGTCTTTCGGCGTTCTAATCTCAATCTTTTAAATCCGTCAATCGTCGCCCTTACCACGTTGATAGCGTTTCTTGAACCAAGACTTTTTGTTAATATATTTTTTATCCCTGCCGCGTCACATAGCGCTCTTACAGGGCCTCCTGCAATAACCCCGGTTCCCGGACCCGCTGGTTTTAACATTACATGTGAAGCTTTAAACCTTCCGATAACTTCATGGGGAATCGTATCATCCTGCATATTTATTTTTACATAATTTTTTTTAGCTTTTGCCGTTCCTTTTTTTATAGCTTCAACAACTTCATTGGATTTACCAAAACCCATTCCAACACTACCTTTTCCGTTCCCTGTAACAACTAATGCGCTGAATGAAAAGTTCTTTCCGCCTTTTACAACTTTTGAAACACGGTTTATTTTTATAACGTGTTCTACCGTATCCTGACTTGCCGTGCTAACAGCATCATTTTTAGTTAAAGCTTCAGGCTTCTCTTTCTTACTGTTATTTTCCTCTAAATTCGTATTATTATCGTTCTTTTTCACAGGCTTAGTTCTTTTTTCTTCGTTCGACATCTTTTTCTCCTTGATATATTCTTCTCAAAACTTAGCGCCGCGTATTAATTCGGCTTCTATTTTCATTTTAATATACAATATTTGCTAATCTCCACGCTCAAAACTCTAATCCATTTTTGCGGGCCGTATCAGCCACTATTTTTACTACACCATGATATTGATACCCTGACCTATCAAAAACAATCTTCTTTATCCCCTTCTCTGCTGCTTTCTTGGCTATGGTTTCAGCCGCAATCTCAGCAAACTTAACATTTTTTCTTGTATAAGCTTTGAACTTATTTTTTATATCCGGAGAATTTGTCGACACACCACACAAAGTTTTACCGTCAATATCATCTATAATCTGGATAAAAATATTGCGATTACTTTTGTGTAAACACATGCGTGGCCTTTCCGAATTTCCATTTATTTTTTTTCGTATTGATTGTTTTCTTCGTTCTCTTCTTTTCATTTTATCCATATTATTACCTTCTATGTTTAATTTTCTAAGCTATGCTTTTCCCTTGTTTTTGACGAACATATTCACCTTCATACCGAATTCCCTTGCCTTTGTATGGCTCAGGAGGATAATAATCTCTTATCTCAGCCGCTACTTCTCCGACTTTTTGTTTATCTATACCTTTAACCATAATTTCCGTAACCGAGGGAGTCTCAATTGTCACTTCTTCCGGCGGAGTATATTTTACGCTATGCGAAAAACCTATATCCAGCACCAACATTTTGCCTTTCATATGAGCTTTATATCCCACACCCTGAATCTGCAGTTTCTTTGAAAAACCGTCTTTTAATCCAATTATTATATTCTGCATTAAACTCCGTATTGTGCCGTGCATGGCTTTGTCTTTACGTGAATCTGAAGGCCTTTTAATCACAATTGCCTTATCCTTAATTTCAACTTTAAAACCTTCTACAACAGCAAAATCCCGAGTTTTACCCTTTCCTTCAATCTTTACAATGTTTCCGTTTACTTCGACCTTTATCCCATCAGGAATAACTATCGGCCGGCTTCCTACTCTTGACATTTATAATCTCCTTTTTCTGCCGTATATTTACGCGCATTCATTTCATAAAATTACCATACCTGACAAACAAGTTCTCCACCGATTTGCTGCTCCTTAGCCTCTTTATCCGTAAGCAAACCTTTACTTGTCGACAAAATAGCTATTCCTACACCGCCCATAACGCTTTTAATTTTTTTCGTTCCGATATATTCACGCCGGCCGGATTTAGAAATACGTTTCAATTCTTCCATAACCGGGGTTCCGTCATCAAGATACTTTAAATAAATTTTTATCTGCCCTTGTTTATCATCCTCAATAACCTTATAGTTATCAATAAACCCTTCTCTCTTGATAATATCAACAATCCCCTCAATAATACCGGATTTTTTGATAATAACTGTCTTTTTTCCAATACGTATCGCGTTTCTTATTACTGTCAATTGATCTGCTATCAAATCCGTAACACTCATTTATATCTCCTTTAATGAGACCACAATTTACTTTCAGCGAAAAGGCTTTTGCCCATTCCTTCCATTGCAGCCGAATTAACCTTAACTCCCCTTCGGGATGAAAGGTCTATTTTCATTTTCAATAATTTATTTTCCAACATAGAATACAATATCATCTTTCCTACCAACTCGCTTTTCTCACTCCGGGAATATCGCCTCGCGATGCCAACTCTCGAAAACATATACGGCATAATTTGAACCTTTTCATATACCCTTTTTTCCGTCCGCAAATCTGGCATCTCGTAATAACCCTTGTACTAAATTTTGGAGTCCTGTTTGCTTTTTCTATAAGTGCTTTTTTTGCCATAAAAATTCCTTTTTCTTAATATTTATTCACTGATTCCCATTATCATTTTTTCATAAAAGGCATCCCAAAACATTCGAGTAGTGTTTTTCCTTCTTCTTTTGTTTTAGCCGTAGTAACAAAACATACATCCATCCCATGAGTCATTGGAACTTTATCTAATTCCAGCTCTGGAAATATTGTCTGTTCTTTAATTCCTAATGTATAATTTCCATGCTGGTCAAAAGCTGTATTGGAAACTCCTCTAAAATCCCTGATTCGCGGAATTACAAAATTTATTAGTCTGTCCAAAAATTCGTACATACGCTTTTTTCTCAAGGTTACTTTATATCCAACAGGCGCACCATCACGAATTTTAAAATTTGAAATAGATTTTCGCGACCTTGTCAAAGCCGGTTTTTGCCCCGTAATCACGGCTATTTCCTTCTGCATAGGATCAATCAAGTCCTTTTGATGTGCCATTTCCCCTGCTCCAACATTAACAACGATTTTAACAAGACGCGGTACGTCCATTTTGTTCTTATATCCGAACTTTTCCATTAATTCAGATATTATTGTTTTTTCATATGCATCTTTCAATCTTGCCATTTTAATCTCTTATCCTTCTTGTTTGTTATTTTAGGCTTTTATTAACACATTTCCTTTATCACAACGTATCTTATAAAACTTCTTTACATTTTTTACAATATCTGACTTTACTTCCATCGTTCAATATGTCTTTTCCGACACGGGAGGATTGGTTACACCCCTTACATACAATTGCCAAATTCGATAAATTGATTGAAGCTTCCCTCTGTATAATTCCACCTTGCTCATCCTGGCGAGAACGTCTTACATGTTTTTTAGTGAAATTTACGCCTTGAATTATCGCACGTCCCTTTTTGGGATACACGCGTAATACTTTTCCGGTTTTTCCTTTATCTTTTCCAGCAAGAACTTTTACCGTATCATTCTTTTTTATATGAAACATACTTATACCTATTCCTTTTATTTTTAAATAACTTCCGGTGCTAATGAAACTATTTTCATAAATTTTTTCTTACGCAATTCACGTGCCACCGGCCCGAAAACACGAGTCCCGCGCGGATTTCCGTCTTTATCTATAATAACAACCGCGTTATTGTCAAACCTTAAGGCGCTCCCATCATCCCTTAATATCGGGTACGCTGTACGCACCACTACAGCCCTGACTACTTCGCCTTTTTTTACCTCTGCCGTTGGGGTTGACTCCTTTATCGCACATGTAATAATATCCCCAATTATCGCCGTGCTTTTTCCAGATCTGCCGATAACACCAATCATTGAAGCTTTTTTTGCTCCGCTATTATCAGCTACATCAAGTTTACTTCCCATGATAATCATCGTACGTTTCTCCCTCTACTTACGCTTTTTTAAGAATTTCTGTGACTTTCCAACACTTGTCTTTTGAAATCGGACGTGTTTCAACTATTTTCACAAGATCACCCACTGTTACTTCATTTTTTTCGTCATGCGCCTTAATTTTCATATGCTGCTTTACAAACTTCTTGTAAAGTGGATGTCTTTTTCTTGTTTTCAATTCTATAGTCACTGTTTTATCCATTTTGTCACTTATTACCGTGCCTATTATCATTTTTTTGTTAGGTTTATTGCCCTTCACTTTTCTTCTCCTTTAAAATGGTATAACATCTTGCAATATCGTGCCGCAAGAACCGAAATCTGCTCGGCCTTTCTATCCTGCCTGCGGTAAGTTCAGCACGCATTTTAAATAATTGTTCTTTTAAAGATATCAGCTTATTTTCAATTTCAGCTATTGTCATATTTTTTATTTCGTTCGGCTTCAAGCTCGGCCTCCCCTCGATACAAATTTAGTCTTCATGGGTAATTTATGCGCAGACAACCTAAAAGCTTCCCTTGCCATATCACGCGGAACGCCTTCCATTTCAAAAATAATCCGGCCTTTCTTAACCACTGCAACCCATCCTGCTGGGGATCCTTTTCCCTTTCCCATCCGAGTTTCCGCTGCTGTCTTGGTTATTGGTTTGTCCGGAAACACGCGTATCCACAATTTTCCGGCTCTTCCGGTTTCTCGCATAAGAGCAACACGCGCCGCTTCTATTTGTCTATCCGACATCCAGGCTGTTTCCAAAGCTTTCAGCCCATATTCTCCAAAATTAAGCGTACTGGCTAAAAAACTCTTCCCTTTACGTTTGCCTCTCTGCTGTTTCCTGAATTTTACTCGTTTAGGCATTAATGCCATTGTTCTCCTGCTCCTCTCACTTAAACCAATTACTTAGTCGCTGGTTTTTCTTTAGTGTCGTCCTTTTTGTTGTCTTTCTCAAATTTTTCGCCTTTATATATCCATACTTTGATGCCAATAATCCCATAAGTTGTTCTTGCTTCTGAAAATCCGTAATCAATATCCGCCCGTATCGTTTGAAGCGGGATTTTCCCCCATTTATATCCTTCAGAACGCGCAATTTCCGCGCCACCCAAACGTCCGGAACATTTTATTTTTATACCTTCACCGCCGGCATCTTTATGCGCCTGAATAGTCTTCTTCATCGCACGTCGAAACGCTACTCGTTTCACAAGCTGAAAAGCCAAATTATCCGCGACAATCTTCGCGTCTAAAGACGGGTTCTGAACTTCTAAAATATCAATAAAAACTTTCGTCTGATCCCCAACCATATCCTGTATGTCTTCTTTTAGTTTTTCTATCTGCGCACCTTTGCGTCCGATTACCATGCCGGGACGGCCAGAATAAATCATAACGCGGACACGATTGCTTGCCCTTTCAATGTCAACATGTGATACATGCGCCATTGCCATCTCTTTTTCAATTAACCTGCGTATTTTATTGTCCTGAAAAAGCTTTTGCGCGAATTCCTGCTTTGTCGCATACCAACGGCTGTTCCAGCTACGTGTTACTCCAATACGAAAACTTGTCGGATGAACCTTCTGTCCCATATTTACTGCTCCCTAATCTTTCTTGTTTCCTTTTTTCTTTCCTTTTTTCAAAATGATTTTGTCAAGTTCAACATATATATGCGCGGTTCTGTGTTTGATTGAAGCAGCACGTCCCATTGTTGCCGCTCTATATCTTTTCAACATTGGGCCGCCGTCAATTTTTATTCCTGAAATAACAATTTCTTTTGAAAGCAATTTTTCCTGCCTATTGTTATTCAAATTCGAAAACGCTGAATTCACCACTTTATAGATAGGCTCACTTGCCCTTTTATTAATATTTTCCAAAATAAAATTTGCTTCCTCAACAGTCTTCCCCTTTATCAACTCGCTTACCAACCGAGCTTTACGCGCTGAGATCCTTACATATTTTGCTTCTGCTTTTGCAAGCATTTTATCCCTCACTTTACTTTGTTCCAATATAAGCTTCCACCGCAAACTCTCGGTAAAAACTGCAATTTAAATTAATTTTACGTCTTTTCAACCGAAACCTTTGTTGCCGCGCCATGGCTCCTGAACGTTCTTGTCGGAGCAAACTCTCCTAATTTATGCCC